>DASXSA010000073.1:0-32074 GCA_036506235.1 Candidatus Limnocylindrales bacterium
TGCGGCTCTATGCCGGCGGCTCGCTGCTGGCCACGCGGCTGCTCCTCGCGGAAACCACGCCCGGGCTCGACCCGTTCGATCCGGCGGCGCTCCTGGTGGTTGCCTCGAGCGCCGTCGCCGGCCATCGCGCACCGGCCCTGCCGCGCTTCGCGGTCGCGGGCAAGTCACCCCTCACCGGTGGAATCGGCGAGGCCCGCGCGGAGGGCCCATTTGGGGTTGCCCTCAAGGAGGCCGGTTTTACCGCGATCGTTGCGTCCGGTCGCGCGGAGGAGCCGGTGGTCCTGACCCTCGTCGAAGGGAAGCCCGCCCTCGTTCCCGCCCGCGACCTGTGGGGACTCGACACATCGGAGGTCGTCGAGGCGCTCGAGGCGCGCCTGGGGCGCGGCTGCCACGTCGCCGCGATCGGGCCGGCCGGCGAGAGCCTCGTCCGCTACGCCAGCGTCATCTCCGATCGCTCCTTTGCCGCCGCCCGGATGGGCCTGGGCGCCGTGATGGGCAGCAAGCACCTGAAAGCGATCGCGATCGCGGGGAGGCAAGGTCCCACCGATGGGACCAATGGCGTCGCCGATCGCGACCGGCTGCAGCGCCTGACCGCGCGTTACCGGGACCAGGTTGAGGTCAACCCCGTCACACGATGGCAGCGGCGGCCCCCGGGGTTTGGGGCGTGGATCGGCGGCGCGAGCCCGGGGACGTACGCCGTCGAGAACTTTCGGACCGCCCGTTCGGGCGCAGCGCGCGCCTGGTCGAGCGACGAATTCCTGCGGCTCATGGCGTGGGGCAGCGACGGCTGCCCGGGCTGCCTGAGCGACTGCATCAAGGGCTTCGCCCCGAGCACCGATGACGAGGTCCGCGCCCGCGTGATGGATCGGCGGGAGGGCGGCCTGCACCAGGAAGCCGTCGTCGCTCTGGGCTCCAACCTCGGCCTCGTGGGGCTCGCCGATGTCCTTGCCCTGAACGACCGGTGCCTTCGACTCGGCCTCGATCCGGTGTCGCTCGGCTTCACGCTGAGCTTCGTGATGGAGTGCCGCGAACACGATCTCGTGACCGCCGCGGACCTTGGCGGGCTCGACCTGCGCTTCGGCGCGCGTGCAGAAGTCGGCGTGCTCATCGAGGAGATCGCCTCGCGCTCGGGGCCGGGCGAATGGCTTGCCGAGGGCGCCGCTCGCGCCGTCCAGCATGTCGGCCCGCGAAGCGAACCCTTTGCCCTCACCGCCAAGGGCCTGGAGATGACGGCCTTCGATCCGCGCGCGCAGGCGGGGCTCGCCCTTGGCTTCGCGACCGCCCCATTCGGTCCGCGTTACGACGTCGCCGAGCACGACGCCGACTACGACGACACCCGTCCGTCCTGGCCGCACAGCCTGGAGCTGTCGCGAACACTCGGGATCCACGAGCTGCTGCCGGCGACCGCCCAGACCGCCGAGAAGACGCGCATGTTCGCAGCGCTCGCGCAGTTCTGGAGCGCCCTGGACGCGCTGCTCGTCTGCCCGTATGCCAGCGCGCCGGTCCGGATTCTCTCGCTCGACGACGTCGCCGAGCTGGTCGGCGCGGTGACAGGCTGGGAGACGAGCGGCCACGAAGTGATGGAGTGGGGCGCGCGGAGGCTGCAGCTGATGCGCATCTACAACCTGCGCGAGGGCCTGACCGCGGCCGACGACCGCCTCCCGGGCCGCTTCTTCGACGAGCCGATCGACGCCGGCCCGCTGGCGGGCACGAGGCTTGACCGCGAAGCGTTCGGGGCGATGATCACGACGTACTACGAACTGATGGGCTGGGATCCGGCTGGTGTCCCGACGCCGGCAACCCGCCTCGCGCACCATCTCGAGTGGACGCTCGCGCCTCCGGCCCATGGGGAGACGGAGTCGAGATGACCGGAGGGACCCGTGGCCTCTGACGACGTGGCCTTCGACGCACAGGAGCGCGTTCCTCTCGGCCGGACGAACGTGGCGGTCACACGGCTGGGATTCGGCACCGCGGAGATCGGCGGGCTGTATCGCGCCGTTCCCGACAAGGACGCCGAGGAGGTGCTGGAGCACGCCTGGTCGACCGGCGTCCGCTACTTCGACACAGCACCGCTATACGGCTACGGCAACGCGGAGCGCCGACTCGGCGCGATGCTGCACGACAAGCGGCGCGACGACTTCGTCGTCTCGACGAAGGTCGGCCGGCTGCTCCTGCCCGTCGGCGACATCCCGGCCGGCGCCGACGTGGACCGCCAGGAGCGAGACGGCGTCGAGGATGCCTTCTACGAGGGCACGCCGCCCGTCCGGCCGGTCTTCGACTACAGCTACGACGGCGTGCTGCGTTCCGTGGAGGAGAGCCTGGGCCGGCTGGGCCTCGATCGCGTCGACATCCTGTACATCCACGATCCCGACGACCACTGGGAGGCGGCGATCTCCGGCGCGTACCCGGCGCTCCGCAGGCTCCGCGATGAGGGCGTGGTTCGCGCGATCGGCGCGGGGATGAATCAGTGGGAGATGCTCACCCGGTTCGCGCGTGAAGGCGACTTCGACGCCTTCATGGTGGCCGGGCGGTACACGCTGCTCGACCACGGTGCGCTCGCGGAGCTGGTGCCGGTCTGCCGCGAGAAGGGCATCGCCATGGTCGCCGTCGGCGTGATGAACAGCGGGATCCTTGCCAACCCGCGGCCGGGCGCGACGTTCAACTACGCGCCGGCCCCCGACCACGTCATCCAGCGTGCCCAGCGGATCGCGGCGGTGTGCGACCGGCACGGAGTTCCGATTCGCGCGGCAGCCATCCAGTTCCCGCTCGCGCAGCCCGTCGTGGCGTCGCTGGCCACGGGCGTGCGGACCGTGGAGCATTTCGATGACTACCCGCGCTACATGGCCGTGACGATCCCGGGCGACTTCTGGGAGGACCTGCGGGCCGAGGGCCTGATCGATCCAGGGGCACCGGTGCCACCCGCTCCTGGCGGCGAGAGATCCGAGTCGTCAAGCGCGGACGGCACGGCCGGCCGGTGACGACCGTCGACAGCCACCACCACTTCTGGGACCCGGCGCGGGCCGACTACCCCTGGATGACCGACGAGCTCGCGCCGATCCGCCGAGCCTACGGCCCCGACGACCTCCGGCCGCTGCTGGCTGCCGCGGGCATCGATCGGTCGATCCTCGTCCAGACGCGCTCGAGCACCGAGGAGACCGCCGAGTTCCTGGCGATCACCGCCTCCGAGCCTTTCGTGGCCGGGGTGGTGGGCTGGCTCGACCTGACGGGCCCCGATCCGGCCGAGGAAATCGCAGCCCTGCGAGCCCTCCCCGGTGGCCACCGGCTGGCCGGCATCCGGCACCAGGTCCACGACGAACCGGACCCCGAGTGGCTCGCGAGGAGCGACGTCCGCCACGGCATCAGGGCGGTGACCGATGCCGGACTCGTCTACGACCTCCTGGTGCGGTCGCGCGAGTTGCCGGCAGCCCTCGACGTGGCACGCTCCGTACCCGACGGCCGCTTCGTGGTCGACCACATCGCCAAGCCTGCGATCGCGTCCGGCGAGATCGAGCCATGGGCCAGCCTGCTGCGGCCGTTCAGAGAGCTCGAGAACGTCGCCTGCAAGATCTCGGGGATGGTCACGGAAGCGAATTGGGCTTCGTGGCAGACCCGCGACCTGCGGCCCTACGTCGACGTCGTGCTGGAGACGTTCGGCCCTCGGCGCGTCCTGTTCGGATCAGACTGGCCGGTCTGCCTCCTCGCCGCGAGCTACGAGCGGGTCGTCGCGACCGCCCGTGAGCTGCTGGAGGCGCTGTCGGAATCGGAGCGCGATGCCGCGTTCGGCGGGAACGCGATCGAGGTCTACCGCCTCGCCGCACCCTGAGCTGGAGCGGCGGCCGCGCCGCGGGACCGCTGTCCATGCGAACCGCCCACGGTCACGACCGGGTTCTCGAGCACCCCCAGTGGACCTCCCTCGATGCGGACCACGTCCCCATCCAGGAGGCTGAACGGCGCCGCAGGCACGATCCCGGTTCCCGTGAGCAGGATCGCGCCGCTTGGCAGCTCGAGCGCGCGCCCCACGAAACCCACGAGCTCGATCAGCGGCCGGCGGATCCGCGCGGTGCTCGTGGTCTCGTCGACGATGACCTCGCCGTCGCGGACGATCACCAACCGAAGCGTGAACGGCGGGCGGGTGGCATCGGCCGGAACCAGGGCCGGGCCCAGGGCGCACGATCCGTCGTACACCTTGGCCTGCGGCAGGTAGAGCGGGTTCTCGCCCTCGATGGTCCGGCTGGAGACGTCGTTGCCGATCGTGTAGCCCGCGATCTCCAGATCGGAGGTGACCACCAGTGCCAGCTCCGGCTCCGGGACATCCCAGTCCGAGTCCGCGCGGACGCCAACGCTCTCGCCGGGCCCCCGCACGCGCCAGCCCGGCGCCTTGAAGAAGAGCTCGGGTCGCTCGGCGTCGTAGACGTGGTCGTACACGGACGCTTCGGTGGACTCCTCCATGCGGGCGTCGCGCGAGCGCTCGTAGGTCACGCCCGCCGCCCACACCTCCTGCGCGTCGACGGGCGCGAGCACGCGCGCGCCGGTCGGGATCGATGTGATGGGGCCCCCAGCCCCCTCAACCGCGGCCGCGAGTCCGCCGACCCCCTCACGCAGGATGGCCTCGATCGTGAGGCCGGGAGCCAGGAGCCGCCGCGGGCCCCGTTCGACGCTTCCGCTCGCAAGGCGGATCTCTCCATGAGGGAGCTCGAGCCGGAACAGGCCCGGCGTCACGGGGCGATCATGGGTTTCGGCCGTCGCCGCCGCGATGAGCGAGCAGCGGGTTGGCCAGCAGCCGCGCGAGGCGCGTGAGGTCGGCCGCCAGGGCCTCCCGGCGTGCGGTGTCGGCGCGCGCTTTGAGGAGCGTCACGCTGACACCGTACGGTCCCTCGCCCGGGCGGCGCCGCGGAATCGCAACGCCCAGGCAGACGATGCCCTCGGCGGTCTCCTCCTCGTCGACCGCGTAGCCCCGCCGGCGGACCTCGTCGAGGTCGTCGAGGAGTTCGGAGACGCGGCGATGCGAGTTGGGCGTCAGCATCGGCAGGGCCTCGACGCCGCGCAGCCGGTCCGCCAGGTCGTCCTGGTCGAGGGAGGCGAGGGTCGCTTTTCCGAGCGCGGTGCACGATGCGGGCAGGCGGCGGCCGATCTCCGAGGCCAGGCGAATCGGCTGGCGGCCGTCGTGCCGGGCGACGTATGTCACCTCGAGGCCGTCGAGCAACGCCATCTGGGTCGTCTCCTCGGAGGCGACGGGCAGCTGATCGGCGAGCTCGTAGAACTCCTGGATCTGGTCGACCGCGGCGAGGTAGGCGCCGCCGAGCTCTGCCAGGCGACGGCCGAGCCGGAAGCCGGAGCCGGATCGCCGAGCGAGTCCGGCTTCGACGAGCGCGCCGCAGATGTTGGCGACCGACGACTTCGGCAGGCCAAGGCCGCGGGCGAGGTCGCTGAGGGCTGTGTCGGAAGCGGGCCGCTCCGCGAGCAGGTCGAGGATGGCGGCAGCGCGCGTCACCGCGGGAGCGAGCGACCCTCCGCGGACGTCCGACTCGAGGTCGGCTGGTTCGTTGACAGTGCTTGACGCGCTTCGCATACTGTTCAGCCTACCGGGTATCGTCCAGCATTCTGTACGTTCTGTCTAGACAGAGGAACGGCACATTCTCATGGCCCCCCGGCTCGCCTCGCTCGACGTGTACGACGTCCGCTTCCCGACGTCACGTTTCCTCGATGGCTCGGACGCCGTGAACGTCGATCCCGATTACTCGGCCGCGTACGTGATCCTGGCGACCGACGACGGCTCCTGGCCTGTCGGCCACGGCCTCACCTTCACCACCGGGCGGGGCACCGAGATCGTCGTCGCCGCCGTGGAGGCCCTCCGGCCCGTCGTCCTCGGGCGGCCGGCGGCGGAGGTCTTCGGGGACATCGGGGCCTTCTGGCGCGATCTCGTCGACGACAGCCAGCTGCGCTGGATCGGTCCCCAGAAGGGCGCCATCCACCTGGCGACGGCGGCGGTCGTCAATGCGGTCTGGGACCTGTGGGCCAAGCGCGAGGGCAAGCCACTCTGGAAGCTGTTGGCGGACCTTCCGTCCGAGGAGATCGTCAGGGCGATCGACTTCCGCTACCTGACGGACGCGCTCACTCCCGAGCGAGCGCTCGAGTACCTGCGCGCGCTCGAGGGCACGCGCGCACAGCGTGAGGGGGAGATCATCCGCGACGGGTATCCCGCCTACACGACGTCGGTCGGCTGGCTCGGGTACAGCGACGACAAGATCCGCCGCCTGTCGGCCGAGGCGCTGGCCGCGGGCTGGACCCGCTTCAAGATGAAGGTCGGGGGGAACCTGGCCGACGACATCCGCCGGGCAGGCATCGTCCGCGAGGCGATCGGGCCGGACAACCTGCTGATGATGGATGCCAACCAGCGCTGGGACGTCGAGACGGCGATCAGCTGGATGGAGCCACTCGCCCGGTTCGACCCGTACTGGATCGAGGAGCCGACGAGCCCGGACGACATCCTCGGGCATGCCGCGATCGCCGGCGCGGTCCACCCCATCCGGGTCGCCACCGGGGAGCATGTGCAGAACCGGGTGATGTTCAAGCAGTTCCTGGCCGCCGGAGGCATGGACGTCTGCCAGGTGGATGCGTGTCGGCTCGGCGGGGTGAACGAGGTGCTGGCCGTGCTCCTGCTGGCGCGCCGCTTCGGGATCCCGGTGTGCCCGCATGCGGGAGGTGTGGGACTGTGCGAGCTCGTTCAGCACATCTCGATCTTCGACTACATCTCGGTCAGCGGCGACCTGACCGGCCGGATGATCGAATATGTCGATCATCTCCACGAGCACTTCGTGGATCCCGTGGTCGTGATGGATGGTCGCTATCGGGCACCAATGGCGCCGGGCTACAGCGCCGAAATGAAGCCGGACAGCCTGCGCCGCCACACCTTCGCCACCGGCGAGGTGTGGCGGAATGCGGCGGTCGCAACTCCCGTGGGGGGATGAGCTTGGTGATGCTGCGAGCCCGGCCGTCCGATGCCGGGCCGCGTCACGGATGGAGGAGGACACATGGCGAAAGGTAGATCCCTGAAGGGCGGCGGCCTGCTCGCGAGCGTCATGCTCGTGGCGGTGGCGTGCACCTCCGCTGCGTCGCCGTCACCCAGCCCCGCGGCCAGCACAGCAGCGAGCCCGTCCGCCGCGGCGTCGGCGTCGGCCGCCGCATCCGGCCAGAACTTCTCGGGGGTTACGGTCAATGTACTCACGTTTACCGGTCCCCAGATCGCGGAACCATTGCAGCGTCGCGCGCCAGACTTCGCGAAGCTGACGGGCGCCGACATCAAGGTCGTGACCGTGCCGTTCAACGAGCTGTACCAGAAGATCCTCACCGATATCGCGACCGGCACGAACGCCTACCAGGCCTTTGTGTTCGACCCCCAGTGGATGGGTGACTTCGTCACGCCGGGTTATCTCGAGGACCTCACCGACCGCGTGAAGAGCGACCCGGTCCTGAAGTGGGACGACATCGGCGCGTTCTTCCGCGACTTCAGCGCGACGTACCAGGGCAAGGTCTACACGATCCCCCTGGACGGCGACTTCCACATGGTCTACTACCGCAAGGACATCCTGGACAAGGACGGCGTCAAGCCGCCCGCGACCTGGGACGACTACCTCGCGGTCGCGAAGCAGTACAGCGGCAAGGACCTCAACGGCGACGGGCAGCCTGACTACGGTTCGTGCATCTCCAAGAAACGCGGAGCCCAGGCGTATTGGTGGATCACCTCGATCGCCGGACCCTACATCCAGGCGAAGGGCACGAACGAGGGCGCATTCTTCACGACGGACAGCAGCATGACCCCGCTCGTGAAGAACGAGGCCTTCGCGCGGGCCCTCGACATCTACAAGGAATCCACCAAGTACGGCCCACCGAACGAGCCGAACCTCGACGTCGGCGACACGCGCGGACTGTTCACCTCCGGGCGATGCGCCCTGTCAATGGACTGGGGCGACATCGGGACACTGGCGATCGATCCGGCGACGTCCAAGGTGCAGGACAAAGTCGGCTCGATCATCACGCCGGGGGCGAAGCAGATCCTCGACCGGTCAACGATGAAGCTGGTTCCCTGCGACCAGACGACCTGCCCGAACATGGGCAGCGACGGTGTGAACCACGCGCCGTTTGCCGCTTATGGCGGTTGGTCGGGAGCCATCAATGCCAAGGCGGACCAGAAGGTCAAGGACGCGGCATACGCGTTCCTCGCCTACATGAGCGCGCCCGAGCAGTCGAACCTCGACGTGACGATCGGCAAGACGGGCTTCAACCCGTACCGGACGTCGCAGTTCTCGAGCACTGCAGAGTGGGTCAAGGCGGGCATGAGCGAGGCAGCCGCAAAGGACTATCTTGGAGCCATCGAGACCAGCCTCAAGAGCCCGAACATGATCCTCGACCTTCGCATCCCCAAGACCCAGGAATACCAGCAGGTCGATCTGGACAAGGCGCTCGCCCAGTTCCTGGCCGGTGAGCTGAGCCGGGACGAGACGATGAGCCAGGTCTTCGACGCGTGGCAATCCCTCACGGACAGTCTCGGCCGTGACAAGCAGCTGGAGGCGTACAAGAACAGTCTTGGCGTCCAGCGATAGCTCGATCCAGGTAGAGACCCGGGAATCGACCGAGCTCGGCTCGGGCCTCGACGCTCAGACGCGAGCGGCGCGCCTGCCCCTTCCCAGGGCATGGCGCGCCGCTCTCTCCGCCCGGAACGTTTTCGTGTGGCCGGCCCTCGCGGTCGTGCTCTTCCTGTCGATCTTCCCGCTCGTCGTCTCGCTCTATCTCTCGCTGTCGCGGCTGTCGTTCGCGAAGTCGGGCTTCGAGATCACGTTCATCGGGCCGGCGAACTACCAGACGCTCCTCTTCGGCGGCGAGCGAACCCACTTCGTCGGCGTGCTCAGGACGCCGTCGCCGATCGGCTGGGCGATCTTCGCGGTCGTCGTGGTCCTCGTCGGCTGGGCATTCACCCGCGCCGTTCGCGGTGGCGTCAGGCCTCTCGGCCTCCTGCTGCGCGCGATCGGCGGCCTGCTCCTCGTCGGGCTGATCTGGCTGTTCGTCCAGGCCGTCTTCGCCCCGGGCGGCCGGCCCGGCACCGTGTTCGTGACGCTCATCTACGTGTTCGTCGGGCTGACCATCCAGTACGTGCTGGGCCTGGGCCTCGCAATGCTGGCGACCCAGCGGCTTCCCGGGCGGCGATTCTTCCGTGTCGTTTTCCTGCTGCCGATGATGATCACGCCGGTCGGCGTGGGCTACATGTTCCAGATGCTGACCGACACGTCCAAAGGCCCGTTCCTGCCCGTCTTCGCGGCGCTCGGGATGGAGGGCTTCACGTGGGTAACGGACCCCTGGGGAGCCCGGATCGCGGTGATGATCGGCGACATCTGGCAGTGGACGCCGTTCATGTTCATCGTCCTGCTGGCCGCCCTCGAAGGCCTGGACGTTGAGGTCACGGAGGCCGCCCAGGTCGACGGCGCCAGCCGCTCCCAGGTGTTCCGCTACATCACGTTCCCGGCGCTGCTGCCAGTCAGCACCACGATCGTGCTGATCCGGATGATCGAGGGCTTCAAGATCATCGACCTGCCCAACATCCTGACGAACGGAGGCCCCGGGACCGCGACCGAATCGATGACGCTCCAGGCGTTCATCGACTGGCGCACGTTCAACCTCGGGAGATCCGCGGCGACGGCCTACCTGCTGCTGATCCTCGTCACGATCGTGGCGACCGCCTATGTCAATCTCGTCCGGCGCCGGGTGACGACCACCGTATGAGCGACGAACGATGAGGAACCCGTTCCGCCGCCGGTCGGCGCTCGATTTGTCGCCCGGTGCAAAGGTCCTGTCCTATGTGCTGCTACTGGGCTGGACCTTCGTCGTGCTGTTCCCGATCTACTGGCTTGCGGTCACCTCGCTGAAGCTGCCCATCCAGGTCAACTCCGGGCCGGTCTTCGTCCCGTTCATCGACTTCCAGCCGACCCTCGAGAACTGGCGCTACATCTTCGTCGACCTTCGCAACGACACCGTCCGCCCGTACATCAACACGGTCGTGGTCGGCCTGTCGAGTGCCGTCATCGCGCTGGCGCTCGGCTCGTCCGCGGCGTATGCGCTGGTGCGCTTTCATTACCGGCCGCGGATCGGGTTGATCGGCCTCTTCGCGGGCTGCGTGCTCCTCGCCGCGGTCGCGATCGGCCTTGGCGCGCCCTGGCAGATCGTGGTTGTATCCGCCCTCGGCGTATTCCTGATCCTCGCTCAGACGATCGGCCGCCGGTTCCACAGGCGGGCTCTCGGCAACAGCGACATCGCGTTCTGGCTCATCTCGCAGCGCATGCTGCCGCCTGTCGCGGTGGTCATCCCGTTGTACGTGCTGTTCCAGCGTGTGGGTCTGCTCGACACGTGGTGGGCACTGATCATCACGTACGTGGCCACGAACCTGCCGATCGTCGTCTGGCTGATGCGCGACTACTTCTCGACGGTGCCCGTCGAGCTCGAGGAGTCTGCGGCCGTCGACGGCGCATCGCCTTACCGGATCTTCCGCTCGATCGTCATCCCGGTCGCGGTGCCCGGCCTCGTCGCGACGTTCCTGTTCGTGCTGGTCTTTGCCTGGAACGAGTACCTGCTGGCGCTCTTCCTGTCGTCAGCGAACGCCCAGACCCTGCCGATCACCGTCGCGGCGCAGAACGCCACGCGCGGCCCGCAGTGGTGGTACATGTCGGTGCTGATCATGATCATGATCGTGCCGGTCATCCTGATGGCCATCGCGCTGGAGCGGTACATCTCGCGCGGCATCCTGGTTGGCGCCGTGAAAGGTTGACCCCACCGATCGCGCCCGCCTCCGGCCCGTCCTCGGGCGGCCCTATCATCGAAGCCGTGGCCCACTCTCGACCGCCGATCCCGGAAGCCATCGCACGAACCGGTGTCATCGCGATCGGGCGGCGTCTCGCGCCAGGCGACGTATTGCCGGTCGCCGCAGCGCTCATTCGAGGCGGCGTCGAGGCGTTCGAGATCACGATGGGCAGCGAGGGCGACGCCGCACTGGACGCGATCGAGTCGCTTTCACGCGACCTCGGCCGGGACGGTCGCCTGCTGGTCGGGGCCGGCACCGTCCTGGAGCCCCGGTCGGCCGAGCGAGCCGTCGCCGCCGGTGCCCGGTTCGTCGTGATGCCCCACCTCGACGAGTCCCTGGTGCGATGGGCCACGGAGCATGAGGTCCCGGTGTTCCCCGGCGCCTTCACCCCGACCGAGATCCTCGCGGCGTGGCGGGCAGGGGCAAGCGCCGTCAAGCTCTTCCCGGCCTCGGTCGCGGGGCCGGCGTTCGTTCGGGAGCTTCGCGGCCCCTTCCCGGAGATCCCGCTGATCCCGACCGGCGGCGTTTCGGTCGAGTCTGCGGAGGAGTTCGTGGCTTCCGGCGCCGTGGCGATTGGACTCGGAAGCTGGCTCATGGCCGGCCGGGACGTCACGCTGGTCGAGAGCCGGGCGCGCAGCGCCGTCGAAGCGGTCGCGCGCGGCCGGTCCGGCGTTCGCCTGTGAAGATCACCGGGGTCACCACCTACCTCGTCGGGAACCCGTGGAAGAACTGGCTGTTCGTCCGCGTCGACACTGACGAAGGAATCCATGGCGTGGGTGAAGGAACCGTCAACGGCTTCTCGGCGACGGTCGAGACCGCCATCCGCGAGCTGGCCGACGCCTACCTCGGCCTCGAGCCGAGCCAGGTCGAGCTCCTCTACCAGCGCATGGTGCGCGACGTCTACACGGACGGCGGGCAGATCCACATGGCCGCCGTCGCGGCGATCGAGGTCGCCTGCTGGGACATCGTCGGCAAGGCCGCCGGGAAGCCCGTCTACGACCTCCTCGGCGGGCGGGTTCGCAGCGAGATTCCCGTGTACGCCAATGGCTGGTATCGGACGGACCGCAGCCCCGAATCCTTCGCGGACCGCGCGCGGGACGTGGTCGCGCGTGGGTATCGGGCACTCAAGTTCGATCCGTTCGGGGCCGCATGGCGGGTCATGGACCGGCGCGAAGAGGATCTTTCGGTGGCGATCGTCGCGGCCGTCCGCGAGGCGGTTGGACCGGACATCGACCTGATGATCGAGGCCCACAATCGGTTCAGCGTGTCGACCGCGCTCCGCGTCGCGGACCGGCTCGTCGAGCACCGACCGGCGTGGCTCGAGGAGCCCGTCCACCACCAGCACCTCGGCGCCATGGTCGAGGTGGCCCGCCGCTCGCCGATCCCCGTGGCGACGGGCGAGAGCCTGACGTCGCTCGGGCAGTTCGCCGACCTGCTCGCGCACGACGCGGTGCACATCCTGCAGCCCGAGCCACTCAACCTCGGCGGCCTGTGGCGGACGCGACAGGTTGCGGCCATGGCCGACGCCCACTACGCCGTGGTCGCGCCGCACAACGCGCAGGGCCCGGTGTGCGGCGCGATGTCGCGCCAGCTCGGGGCGTGCATCCCCAACTTCTACGTCCAGGAGTCATTCGACGAGTTCAACGAGGATTGGACCCGCGAGATCGCGGATCGGCCAGCCATTCCCGTCGACGGCCTCGTCCAGGTTTCCGACGACCCCGGGCTCGGGATCGACCTCGACTGGGAGCGGCTCGCCGCGCACCCCTACGAACGCGAGCACGTCCTTCACCTGTTCAGCCCGGGCTGGGAGCGCCGGCACGAGCCCGCCCGCGTCTCCGATGGCTGACTCGCATTGGGCGCGCGGCCGGCCACCCGAGATCGTCACCCTCGGGGAGTGCCTGATGGCCCTTGTCGCTTCGGAATACGGGCCCCTTGCGGAGGCGCGTTCGTTTGGCGCCCACGTCGCGGGCGCCGAGGCGAATCTGGCGGTCGGGCTCAGCCGGCTCGGCCATCCGACCGCATTCATCGGTCGCGTCGGAGCGGACGGCTTCGGGACAGCGATTTGCCGCGCCCTGCGAGGGGCGGGCGTGAACGTTGATTGGCTCGCGGTCGACGGGGCGGCCCCGACGGGCATCCTCGTGCGCGAGCGGCGCGCGCTGGGGGCGGCCGAGGTCCTGTACTACCGCTCCGGTTCTGCGGGCTCGCGACTCGAGTCCGCTGATGTCGACGCGGCCGCTGCGGAGGGAGCCTTCTCCGGCGCACGCTGGCTGCACGTGACGGGCATCACACCCGCGCTTTCCCGGTCGGCGCGCGACGCCGTTGAACGGGCGCTCGAGCTGGCCCGCGTGGCGGGATCGACCGTGAGCCTCGACCTCAACCTGCGCCGCAAGCTGTGGACCGACGGCGACGCGCGGCCCGTGCTGGCCGCTTTGGCTGCCCGCTCGGACGTGGTCCTCGCGAGCGAAGACGAGGCCGCCGTCGTCACCGGGAGCGCCGTGAACTCGAAGCCGGATGACCTGCTCGACGCGATCCTGGCCCTCGGACCGTCGACCGCCATCCTGAAGCTCGGCGCCAACGGAGCGATCGCCCGCGAGAAGGCGGGCGACGTCGTGCGGGCGGCTGCGGTCCGCGTCACGGCCATCGATCCCATCGGGGCCGGTGACGCCTTCTGCGCCGGGTACATCGCCGCCCGCCTCGAGGGCAAGGACCTGCCCGCGGCCGTGAACGTCGCGAACGTGTCAGGCGCGGCCGCCGTCGCGGCGATCGGTGACCAGGCTGGACTGCTGGATCGCGCCGAGCTCGATCGGCTCATGGGTTCGTCAACCGTCGACGCGATCCGCTAGGACCGGCCGAGAGCCTGCCCGCAACGTTCGCCTATGCCCGTTCGTGCACCAGGCGCGCGGTCCTCTGCAACCAGGTCACTGGGTCGGCCTGGTGGTAGGGCCGCTCTGACGACTCGATGTTGTCGAGGAAGCGCTGGTAGATCACCGCCTGCCGGGCGGCGCCGATCGGTGCCAGGAGCCGCGCAGCCCGATCCGGATCGGAGCCCGGGCAGGCTTCGCGCCAGAGCGGGTGCCAGCGCTGCCTGACCGGCTCGATCGAGGCAGGCGCAATCGAGTCGAGAAAGGCGGTCTGATCCAGCAAGGGATGGCCGACCCCGCAGTCCCCCCAGTCCAGCAGCACGAGATTGCTGGCGTCGCCGCGGACGTTCCCGGGATGGAAGTCCCCGTGGACCAGCGTGTCGGGCAGGCCGCAGTCGCCAATTTCGGCGAATCGCGCCGGCAAGCCGTCAACGAAGGCCGTCAGCAGGGTGCGATCGTGAGTGGCGATGTCGGTGGCGTTTCGATCCATGACCGATCGAATCGCCTCCGTCAGGGCAGGCGCCCGCCAGTCGGGCGCGCCAATTTCCAGCAGCTCATCGACGCGGGTCGCCCACTCGCGCTGCAGGCCGACCAGGATCGCGATCATCTCGAGGAGCTGCGGGAGCGTGGCGTCGTAGAGGTCCTCGCCGGGTATCTCGGCCAGCAGCATGCGCGGACCGTCGTGGGCGAGCGGGACCGGGAAGTGGCCGCCGCCGAGCCGATCGAGAACGCGCCCCTCGTGGGCGAAAAACGGGGGCACGACCTTGAGCCAGGCGGTCTTTCCATCCAGCGGCAGCCGCCAGAGACTTGACAGGTTCCATGTTCGGACCTGAATCGGAGCACCCACCCGTGCCAGATCGACGCGAGCGAGAGCCTCTTCGACCCACACGAGATCGGCAGCGGGTCCGCCCGGCCGAGCCCAGGTCGCCCTGAGCGGGTCATCATCCACGGGTCCTGACCAGGGCTCGAGCGTCCTCGGCCGGCTTTCTCCCACCTCCGCCAGATACGTGATGGCGCCTCCCTGCGGCGAAGGAAGCTCGGTTTCGAGGAGACGGAGGATCGTCACCTCGAGCCCATGGAGCCCGCGGACGGCCTCGACGACGGGCTCGACGTCCTGCCACCACGGCGTGGCGACCCGAAACGGCGGCAGCGCGCCGAGCAGGCCTCCGTCGCCATCGACGAGTACGAGCGTCGCGACCCGAGGCGGCGGATCAGTCATCGGGCATCACCGTCTGAGCGTAGTGCCAACCCACCTCCCGCAACGCGCCTGAAGGCGGGGACGCGTAGGGTTGGCGTATGACACACGAGCGCGCGCCCGAATCGGCATTCCCCGGAACACTCGAGCACAAGCACGGCCTCAACGAATGGTCGCCGATGCTCCCGGAGCGGACCGCACAGACCATCGAACCCGGCAAGGAGCCAACGGAACAGTTCTATCGCTGCCAGAAGGTCGGCTGCACGGAGGTTGTTCGAATCGGCGCATCCGAAGTCCTGCCCTCCGGCGAGCGGGAGGGCATCGGCGCACGTCGCTAGCCTCCCCGCGTCTCGGCGGGCTGAAGGACACACCTGACCGTACCGACGGGAGCTCGCGATGAGACGCAGCTCACCGCATCCAGCGCCCGATGGTAGCCTCCGCCCGGGACCCGGCTTGGAGAGACTTCCGTTGACGACCGATCTCGAGGGGCCTTCGACTCCGGGACCGAGCGATGAGATGTGGCGGGGGATCCTGCTCGGGACCGACCCGCGTTTGTCGCGCATGCGCGCGTGGCTCAAGCACGTCCCCAGCGAGCCGCGCTGCAAGATGTGCGCGGCACCATTTGGCGGTCTGGGCAGCCCGCTGATGCACCTCCTGGGCCGGCAGCGCTGGAAGAAGAACCCGACCTACTGCACGTTCTGCTTCAGCGTCCTGGAGTCGAGCAAGGGCGGAGCCGAGATCGAGGCCAGCTTCCTGTTCGCCGACGTCCGCGGCTCGACCTCCATGGCGGAGGGGATCAGCGCTGGCGCGTTTCGGGGCCTGCTGAACCGCTTCTATGACGTCGCGGCGCGGGTGCTCGTCGAGCACGACGCAATCGTCGACAAGTTCGTCGGCGACGAGGTCGTCGCATTGTTCGTGCCCGCGCTCACGGCAGAGGCCCACGCCAGACGAGCGGTCGATGCTGCGCTGGCATTGCTGCGCGCGACGGGCCACGCCGACGAGGGCGGCCCGTGGATTCCCGTTGGCGCCGGCGTGCACACGGGCGTCGCGTTCATCGGTTCGGTTGGTGAGCCGCCGGTCAGCGACCTGACCGCGCTCGGCGACGTGGTGAACACGACCGCACGCCTCGCGTCAGCGGCCGCCGCGGGCGAGATCCTCGTTACCCATCCCGCCGCCTTGGCGAGCGGCCTCGATACGAGCGCCATGGAGCAGCGGGATCTGGCGCTCAAGGGCAAGAGCGAATCGACGGCCGTGTTCGTCGCAACGCTGACGACGCCGGCGACGGCCCAGCACGTCGCCTGAGGTGCCCGCGCCCGGTTCCGACGACCGCACGTTCCACCTGTACGTCGACAGCGCAGACCTCGACGAGCTGTCTGCGATCCTGCCACATCCGCTGGTCTACGGAGTGACCACGAACCCGACGCTCATGCGCCGAGCGCGACTGGGGCGAGACGGCCTGCCCGCATTTCTCGATCGCGTCCGCGCGCTTGGGGCACGGGCAGCCCATGTCCAGGTCAGTTCACCTGATGAAGAAGGCATGCTCCGGGATGCCAGGGCTTCGATGAAGCTTGCGCCAGAACGCTTTGTGATCCCGAAGATCCCCGCGACCCGCGAGGGCTTCGCCGTCGGCTCCCGACTCACCGCCGACGGCATCGACATCACCTACACCGCCGTGTTCGAGCCCGAGCAGGCCCTCTTCGCGGCCACGAGCGGCGCGGCGTACGCGGCGCCATACCTTGGTCGTCTGGCCCGCGACGGCGTCGATCCTTTCGCGGTCATCGCGCGCATGCAGGCGATCCTGGATCGCTACGGACCGGTGACCCGGCTGCTTGTCGCGAGCGTTCGCTCGCGCGATGACTTCCTGCGCCTGCTGGACCTCGGAGTCGGCGCGGTCACCGTCCCTCCACGGCTGATCCCGCAGCTTCTCGACCATGCCGCAACGCTAGAGTCCGAACGCGCCTTCCTCGCCGATTCGGAGGCCGCGCGGTGAGGGTCGCACTTGCCGGCGAGGCGCTCATCGACTTCACGAGCATCGGCGACCTCCGCTTTCAGGGCTACTGCGGCGGCTCTCCGCTGAATGCCGCGATCGCGGTGGCTCGCCTGGGAGTGCCGGTCGGCTACGTCACCCAGCTGTCGACCGACCTGTTCGGCGTGCGCCTTCGCCGCCACCTCGAGGCGAACGGGGTCGATACGCGGTTTGTGCTCTCGGCGGACGCCCCCTCCACGCTGGCCTTCGTCGAGCGCGACGGGGAGAACAATCGCTACGTCTTTCTCGCCAACGGGAGTGCCGATTCCCGCTACGCGCCGGATCCGCTCCCGAGCCTCCCCGACGAGACGGCCTTCTTGCACTTCGGGTCGGTCAGCCTGCTGGTCGAACCCGCGGCGACGACGTTCACGCGCCTGGTCGACGCGCAGCGCGACCGGAAGATCATCGTGTTCGACCCGAACGTCCGGCCGACACTCATCCCGGACGCGGACTCCTATCGCCGCCGCTGCCAGGGATGGATCGCCGCGTCGCACGTCCTGCGTCTGAGCGACGAGGACGCCGCCTACATCGCCGCGGGTCGCGAATTGGACGATGCGGCCGCCGGATGGCTGGCCAGCGGTCCGCGCGTCGTGATCGTGACTTCCGGCCGGGACGGAGCTCGGCTGTTTCGCGCGGGTCGGCCGACCGTCGCCGTGGACGCCATCCCCGTCGAGATCGCCGACACGATTGGCGCCGGCGACACGTTAACCGCGGCCGTCACGGTGGCCCTCGTCGATCGCGGCATCACGACGCCGGACGGTCTCACCAACCTCCCCGACGACGAGTGGCGGGGCGTCCTTGGCTTCGCCGCGACGGCGGCCGCCATCAACTGCACCAGGCCCGGCGCCGACCCACCGTCGCGCGACGAAGTGACCGCGTTTCTGTTGGAGACCGCGAGCCATCCGGCGAGCGATCCCGGGTGACCGACGACTCCCGCTCCAGGCGGCCCAATCGGCCCGCCTCCGTGCGCCACAATGCGCCGGCACACCGTCGAACGGAGACGTCTGCCATGGCCTCGCCCAACCAGCGCGCCGATGCGCTTCGTGGCCACCTCCTTGTCAAGCCCGGGTCCACGGTTCATCTGGCGGACGTCGATCCCAACGCGACCTTCGGCTATCACAAGGCGAGCGCCGATCGGAAGGTCGCCCGTGACCTGCAGCGCCTGACCGAGCTCCAGGAGCGGATCTGGGCGGAGCGGCGGCACCGCGTGCTGATCGTCCTGCAGGGCATCGACGCGGCGGGCAAGGACGGCACGATCAAGCACGTGATGTCGGCCTTCAACCCGCTTGGCTGCCGGGTGGCCGGTTTCGGCGTCCCGACGCCCATCGAGTTGGCGCACGACTACCTCTGGCGGGTGCACCCCAACGTGCCGGGCAGCGGCGAGATCTCGATCTTCAACCGCTCGCACTACGAGGACGTGCTCGTCGTCCGGGTCCATGAGCTTGTCCCGCGCGAGACGTGGTCACGGCGTTATGACCAGATCAATGCGTTCGAGAAGCTGCTGGTCGACGAAGGCACGACCATCCTCAAGTTCTTCCTGTACATCGACCGCGGCGAGCAGCTGGCACGCTTCCGCGCCCGCTACGAGGACCCAACCAAGCGCTGGAAGTTCAAGGTCGAAGACCTCGAGGAGCGCAAGCGCTGGGACGACTACATCGCGGCCTTCCAGGACGCGCTCACCCGGTGCTCCACCGAGCGGGCGCCCTGGTACGTCATCCCGGCCAACCACAAGTGGTTCCGCAACCTGGCGGTCGGAGAGATCGTGGCCGACACGCTCGATGCGCTGAAGCCGGCGTACCCACCGCGGGACGACCTGCCGAGGAACCTGACCTTCTCGTAGCCGCCACCGGCATCGGTCGGGCGCTGCGGTGGCGACTCAGGCGGGCGACTCCTCCGGCGTGGCCTGGACCGGCTCCTCGATCTGGAAGGTCTCGCGCATCGGAACCTCCTGGAGGAACGCGACGAAGACCGCCGCGAGAATCGCTCCGATGATGCCCACCCAGAACGTCGACGCGAGCGCGATCGAGAAGGCCTCGTGGATCGCGTTGACGATGCCGGGGATGAGCGGCTGTACGAGCGCCTGCGCCTCCGGCGGGACGGCCGCCAGGATCCGGTGGCCGAGGTCGCCAGTTCCTGTCACGTCGGCGTTTCCACCGCCCGCCACTGCGAACTGTTGCGCGAATTGCACCGGCACCCCAGCGGCGATCAGCCGCGGCGGGACCTCTTCCGCGAAGCGGCTCGCGAAGATCGTTCCGGAGATCGTCAGGCCTACCGTGCCGCCGATCTGCTGGAAGAAGGTGAGGCTGCTGGTCGCGACGCCGATTCGATCGGGCGAAACGGCGTTCTGAACGATCAGGGTGAAGACCGCGAACGACGGCCCGATGCCCAGGCCCGCAAGCACCATCCATAGCCAGATAGCAGGCAGCGGCGTGTCCGCATGCAGGTTGGTCATCAGGAACAGCCCGACCGCGAGCAGCACCAGCGAGCCGATCATCAGCACCTTGTAGCGACCAGTCCGGGCGACGATCTGACCGGAGGCGGTCGCGCTGATGATCAGGGCCGCCAGCAGCGGCAGCAGGTTATAGCCCGATTCGGTCGCGCTCGAACCTGCGACGGTCTGGAACCAGCGCGGCAGGAAGATCACTGCCCCGAAGAACCCGAAGGCAGCCAGGAACATCGCGGCCACCGAGATCGTGAAGGATCGGATCCGAAACAGGCTGAGCGGCACGATGGGTTCGGGCACCCGTGACTCGATCCACAGGAAGACGACTCCCGCGATCAGCCCGAGCAGGATGAGGCCGCCGACGCTGGGGTCGCTCCACTCGTTGGCGACGGGAGCGCCGTTGACGAGGTGAAAGCCGCCCTTGTTGGTGAGGCCGATCAGGAACGACCCGATGGCAAAGGCAAAGACCGCGGCACCGACGAAATCGATGTTCCGGGCGGCCTCGGGCCGGCGGATGGTCGGCAGCAGGCGCCACAGGATGAAGAGCGAAACGAGGCCGATCGGGACGTTTACGAAGAAGATCCAGTGCCACGACCAGGTATCGGTGATGAACCCTCCGATGCCGGGCCCCAGCAGCGAGGACAGCCCGAACACGGCCCCGAAGAAGCCGAGGTACTTGCCGCGTTCGGCGGGGGTGTAGAGGTCCGCCACAACGGCGAGCGCGACGGGGAACACCGCCCCGCCGCCGAGGCCCTGCAGGCCGCGGAACAGGATCAGCTGCCACATCTCCTGGCTCAGCCCGGCGAGAACGGAGGCGACCAGGAAGAGGCTGACGGCAAAGATGATGATCGGACGCCGGCCGAACAGGTCCGACAGCTTGCCGTAGATCGGCCCGCTGATGGTGGAGGTGAGCAGGTACACGGAAACGGCCCACGTGTAGAGCTGGTTGCCGTGCAGGTCAGTCACGATCCGCGGTAGCGCGGTCCCGACGACCGTCTGGTCGAGCGCGAACAGGAACAGCGCGAGCAGGATCGCGCCCAGGATCTCGAGCCGCTCACGAGCGGTCAGGTTGATCGCGGGCTCGCCCGCGGCAAGGGGACGCGACATGACGTGGACCTCTAAAGCAAAACGGATGAAGCGGTCGCGCCTGCGGCGAGAAGTTGGGCTTCGCCCCCTGGAGGCGCGGTCGACGTCCGCTGGATGGGTGATTGGGGACAGTCTAGCTGGCCCGACGGTCAGACCCTGACAGGATCCCGGGCGACCGTTAACGCAGGTTTGTCGTCACGTTAAAGGCACTACCCGCTCGTGGTTCGTGCGGAAGCTCGCGACCACGCGCCCGCGGCCTCTGCGCCCTGTCGCTCTCCCGCCTGGACCGCCGCCGCCATCCGGCTGGCATCCATCAGGTCGGCGCCCATCTCGAGCGCGGAACGCTCGTCGGCGATGATCTCGATCACGCGCGCGCCGGCCTCGCGGATCCCGGACGTCTCACGCAACAGATAGTCCATGGCGGCGTCGCCCCCGATGGGTACGACGACCACCACGGGGTCATGTCCCAGGGCGAGATCGGCGCTGATCCCCGAGCGCAGCCCGCCGTCAACGTAGCGGTGGCCGCCAACCGTGACGGGTGGAAAGACGCCCGGCAACGCACAGCTCGCCGCGACCGCCTGCACGAGCGGAACGCCTGAGGTCACGTCCCAGGCGACGAACTCGCCGTCGTCGACGTCGACCCCCGTGATCGTGAGTGGCTTTGGCCAATACGTCACGGGCAGGAAGCGTTTGAACAGGTCGACGTACTCGCGCTCGGGAACGGTGGTCACCTGCGTCGCCAGCGCCCCGATCTCGGCCCTGGCCGCCTGATCCAGCGCGCCCGCCGCTGCCTGCCAGCGTTCGAAGATCGTGGCCGCCACCGTGGCGTCGACCGCGGCCTGGAAGCGCTCCAGCTCGCGAGCGAGGGTGGTGGCCTCCGGCATCAGGTCATCCGTCACCGGAACACCCGACCCAAGGATGGCTCCGGCCACCGAGCCCGCCGAGGTGCCGATCACGAGGTTCGCCTGGGCTGGGTCCACCCCGCCGAGCTTCAGCCCGCGCATCACGCCCAGTTCCCAGGCGATCCCGAGGAGGCCGCCGCCGGCGAGGACGAGGGCCATTCCGGGCATGGCTACCGCCACCCGATCGACACGATCTCGACCGGCTTCGATATTCCCTTGAGCTCCACCGTCCGGCGGCCTTCCTCCCGGAACGTCCGTCGCGATGCGGCGAGCGTGTCGCTCGATACGACGATCTCCGCGCCTGAGGCACTGGCGCCGATCCGGGCGGCCGCGTTCACACCCGTGCCGCTGAAGTCGAGACCGGCGCGATTGGCTTCGGCGCGATGAATGCCGATGCGGACCGTGACGGCAAACCCCTGGGTTCGCCGGTGATCGACAAGCCGGCGCTGGATCGCGATCGCGGCGTCGATCGCGAGGTCGACGTCGTCGAAGGCGAGAAAGAAGCCATCGCCGATGGTCTTGATCTCCTGGCCGCCGTGCTCGGCAACGATCGACCTGAGCGTCTGGTCGTGCCAGCGAATGAGCTCCTGCCAGGACTCGTCCCCGAGCAGCTCGGCAAATCGCGTCGAGTCGACGATGTCAGTGAACATGAACGTCTTGACGGCCCGTTTTCCACCAGCGGCCGTCGGGCGACCGTTCGGCGAGTCCTGCACCGCGGCCAGCAGCTCGTCGGCGTGGCGGAGATCGAGGGTGGCGCCGAGTTTCTCGAAGGCATCCTTCGCCGCCTGGGCCTCCATTCGCGCCCGCTCGGCATCCCCGTGCGCCGCGAACGCTTCGGCAAGCAGAATCCTCGCGCGGGCGGCATCGTACGGCGCATCGAGCTCCGTCCACAGGCGGAGGGCTTCGCCCAAGGATCCGGTGGCCGCCGAAGCCTCGCCGTCGACGAGCTGCAGCGCGCCCCGGGCGGCCGCCGACGCCGCCCGAATCGCGACGATCGGGATCCGGGTCGCGAGGGTTTCGAGCTCCTGGACCGCCTTGACCGCGGCATCGCGCTCTCCCGCGACGAGCGCGATCTGGACCTGCGCCGGAAGGAGCGCGAGCCGCGCCAGGTCGCTGTTCGGGGGCGGCCCCCAGGAGGGCTGCCTGGCCGGCCCGTCGAGGGCGCGCCTGATCGACGCGTTTGCCTCCGGAACCTTTCCCTGAGCGAGCCGCAGGAGCGACAGCGCCGGCTCCGGATCCTGGCCCATGGCATGGGCTCGCAGCAGCGCCTCTTCCGCCGCCGGCAGGTCTCCTCGGCGCAGGCGGATTTCGCCAATCTGGTAGAACGCGAAGGCGGCGGCGGCCGGGACGAAACCTTCCAGCTCGTCGCTGGCTCGCCGCGCTTCGGCTTCGGCCTCGAGCCACGTTCCGCGCAGGTTCTTGATCTCCGCCCGATAGAGACGGCACATGCCCGGATAGCCATTGATGCCCTCGCGCTGGCACCAGCGATCCTGGGCGTCCGTCCACTGCGCGGCGCGTTGCCAGTCACCGAGCGCCGCGCAGGTGCTGATCGTCGCGCAGCACACGCCCCCCGCCACGGACGGCTCGAGCGCGCCCGCCACTGCCGCGACGCTCGCCTCGTCGAGGATCGACAGGCCTTCTTCGACCTGGCCCTTCGCCACGAGCGCGACGCCCTTGCCGCTCAGCGCGAGCGCCTCCAGGTCACGGTCGCCGAATCGCCCGGCAATCTCCTCTGCCCGCGATGATTGCTCGTAGGCTTCGTCGATCCGGCCGGTGATGCAGGCCTGGAAGCCGCGGGTGGCCGACAGCCAGCCATGCGCCGGGTTCTCTTCCATCCCATCCAGGAGGCGCTCTGCGCGCTTCAGCCATGCCGAGGCGACCGACTGATGGTTGCGCATCGTGTTGTCGTGGCCGAGCAGGATCGCCGCGATCGCCGCCGAGAGCTTGTCCCCGGACTTCAGCGATGCGGCATAACTACGCTCCCGGGCTTCGATCGCGACCGGGAGCTTGCCCACCCACCAGGCGGACTGGGCGAGAAGCTCGAGCTCCTCGGGCGAAAGCGCGCCGGGTCGGTCGGCGGCCGACAAAAGGTCGAACGCCTCGCGCCAGGCGTGCCGGGCGAGCGTCTCCCTGGCTTTATCGGCAAGAGCCGGCTCGA
This sequence comes from Candidatus Limnocylindrales bacterium, assembly GCA_036506235.1. Lineage (GTDB taxonomy): Bacteria > Chloroflexota > Limnocylindria > Limnocylindrales > CSP1-4 > CF-16. Next base: position 23,518 of record DASXSA010000073.1, read on the forward strand.
GAACCTGTGACAAGGGCTCCTCCGCGAAGGGGAGCCCATTCTGCCACCTGCCCGTGGCTCCTCCAGTCAGTGACCCTTCGGGCGTGCCTTGTGGAGGGCGAGCGCTCGAGCGCTCTCTGGTCGGGGCGTCCGCGCGCTGCGAGACCACAGCTTCTTCGGCAGTGGGCGCAATACCAGCACCGACAGAACCGCAGGCGACTTGGTGAACTTGCCCCGCTGGTGCGCGCGGACGCGGCCACGGGTGGCCAGGATCTTTGCGATGGCCTGGGATCGATGAGGACTAGGCATCGAGCACCATCCAGTGGATGTAGGTGCCCTGCGTGAGGGCCTTGTTGAGGTACACGGTGAACGATCCAGTCGTCGGAACGACCGAAGCGATGTAGTAGCCGGGCCGCAACGAGCCGATCTGGGCGAACACGTGCGTTGCTGAGGTGACTGCCGCGAGCGTCACTTTCACCGAGCTCTTACCGCTCCCCAGCAGCACTCGCCCACTCCGGCTGAACTTCACTCGACCAATTGCCTGGAGCGCGTACTGGTTGGTCTCGGCGGCCTCGGCGAAGACCCCGACCGCGCCGGGATCATCCAACGTCGTGAATCCCTGTACGCCGAAATGGCCGACGCCCACCGTGCCGAAGTAGCCCTCGCCGATGACGCCGTTGTCGCCGCTCCCGAACACTCCGACGGTGTTGAACGAGTCCGTGAAGTCGCCGAAACCGGTCACGCCGAACCCGCTCACGCCTGCCGCGGTTCCGAGCACGCCGGTCCGCTCGACGGGGTCGTCCGGGGTTGCTCCGGTGTCGCCGCTGAACCCGTGCACGCCGGTTCCAAGACCAGTGGAAACTCCGACGAACCCCTGGTCGGGGGTGGCCGAGGTCCCGTGCGAGTTCGTGATCAACGTCGCCGCCGTCGTCGGGTTGTCGGTCCCCTTCTGGACGTCGTCCACGTCGTGACCCAGCACGCTGGCCGGGGCGCTGATCGCGGTTGCCGCCATGGCGGCTGCTGACCCCGCAGCTGCGGCGAGCACGGCACGTCGGGTCCGACGCGCGCGCTCAGGTTGCTGCTCACCCATCTCGAGCCTCCTCCTTCCGACCACGCCTCTCGCGTAGCCGGGCTCCCCCGCCGCCGTGGCACGGGACGTTTCCCCCTCCTGCAACGAGCATGCCCCGGACAGCAGGTTGGGGTCAAGGCCACGACAGGCCACCGATCGGGGACGGAGCAGCAGGCTCGGAAGCTGGCGTCCCCGGCAGGATTCGAACCTGCGACCCGCGGTTTAGAAAACCGCTGCTCTGTCCACTGAGCTACGGGGACGCGGCGCCCTGTTGGGCTCGGCGGATTGTAGCCCCACGTCCCCGGTCCTCCCCCACGCGGTGACACAAAGAGCCTCGGCCCGCTTGGGGGAAGCGGGCCGAGGCACGGGGGCGAGGGTCGCGAGGATCAGTGGTTCTTCGAGTGTCCCTTGCCGTGGCCGCCCATGATCTTGCCGATCCCCGAGCCGCCGGTCAGCTCGAGGCTCTTGCGGATCTTCCCCCAGCCGTCGCCGGCCTCGCGCATGGCGACGATCTCGGCTGACGTCTTGCCGCTGTCGTGCGCGAACTCGAGGATTCGGACCGCGCCACCGACGCCGAACTGATCGGCGAGCGTCTTGAGCTCGTCAGCGGTCGTGGTGATGCCCGCGTCGGCCAGCAGCCCGACGATCCGGTCGAGGTTGGCCGCCGAGACGTCGCTCGCGGTGTTGGCGTCGGGGCTCTCGCTTTCGGGAGCTTCTGATTCAGGAGCCTCGGATTCGGGAGCCTCCGTCTCGGGGGCGTCGCTGTCTGGCGCCTCGGTTTCGGGGGCCTCGGTTTCGGGGGCCTCGCTTTCCGTCACATCCGGCCCCTTGGTCGGGTGCGACGGATGGGCCGACGGACCGGCCGCGAACGTCGTTCCCACCGCCATCAGGAAGATGACGATGACCGGCGCCGCGCGCTTCCCCAGTGCCTTGAGTGTCATTCGATCCGCCCTCCGCGTGGACTTGTCTCGACACGAAGGGAAACGACTCTTACCCGACCGCGTTAGCCGTACTTTCGTTCCGCGAACCCGGTACAGAGCGCCTCAGCGACACGGCCGCTGTACGAGGGGAAACCAAAGTGCGGCCCGCCGCACGCGATCGAAAGATGGCACGGCGGGCGTCGCGCGAGCCCGGGTGGCCTCTTCGCCGGTAGGGTCCGGACGGTGGGGACGGGCCCGCCCGAACCGGATCGTCCGAAGGCAGTTGTTCCTCCGCCTCCGTGGCGGGCCGGGCCGAGCGGTTCCGCACACAGCCTCGGGCTCGCTTCTAGCCTACTGCTGGCCGGAGGTCAGCACCAGCCCCGCGTGCGAAGAGCGAGCCCAGATTCGCGACCGCCCCGTGCTACACTCCCGCCCCTTCGCGCAGCGATGCGCCGACCTGTGAGGTGGTCCCGGACCGTGGCTCGACCCGATCCAGCGCGCGGCGAGGACCCCGACCGCATCCGGGATATCACACCCACCGGAGGCTTCGCCGGACAGCTCGCGCTCGAGCTTCGTCTCGAGGCCGGCGAGCTCCCGCGGCTGCTGATCAGCCCCGAGTGGAAGGATCAGCAGCGGCTGTGGGGCCACAGCTACCACCCGATGTGCTCGTATCTCGCGAGCTTCCCGGCGGCACTCAGCCACGCGTTCATCGCCCGCTACTCGCGGCCGGGCGACGTGGTCCTCGATCCGTTCAGTGGGAGGGGCACAACGCCGCTCCAGGCCTGTGCGGAGGGGCGAATTGGCGTTGGCAATGACCTCAACCCGTTCGCACACCTCCTCACCGCAGCGAAAGTCGAACCGGCAAGCCCGCCCGAAGCCCGAACTCGACTCGCGGCCTTGCGCCTGGCGTGGGCCTCGGCCTCGACGGCCTGGAGCGAGCTCGCCGATGAGGTCGCCTCGAGCGTCCGTTCGAGCCCCGAACTATCGACGATCCTGGTGCCCAAAGCAGGATCAGGCGCGGCGTCCGCGGCCGGGACCGAGGTCGTCCCGGCGGAGGTCGGCCTCTCGTTCCACCCGCGTACATTCGCCCAGCTGCTGTTCGTGCGGGCGTCCCTGCGGCAGGAGGCGCGTGTCGATCGCTTCCTGGCCGCCGCCCTGACCGGCATCCTGCACGGCAAGAGCGCGACGTACCTGTCCGAGGTGATGCCCAACACCTTCAGCATGGCGCCGCGCTACGTGCGCGACTACGTGATCCGGACCGGGTTTCAATCCCCGGAGCGCGACGTGTTCCGCTGCCTGGAGCTCAAGCTCGACCGTCTGTTTCGGCAGCCGGCGCCTGCCAGCCCTGGTCTCGCCCTCGCGGGCGACGCTCGTGACGCCGGCGTGCGTGCACGACAGGCGCTTCGCGCTCGTGGGCTCCCGGAGCGCGCACGACTCGTGCTCGGCTCGCCGCCCTATCTGAGGGTCGTGAAGTACGGCTACTACAACTGGCTGCGGGCGTGGTTCCTGGGGCTCGACCCGCGCGAGATCGACGACACGCTGGACGATGCCCACCATCGCGAGCCATATCTCGCATTCATGCGCGACGTCCTGGGCGGCCTTCGGCCGATCCTCGCCGAGGACGCGGTCGTCGTGCTCGTGATCGGCGATGTCGAGCTGGACCGCGGGCGCAGGATTCGAACGGGAATCGGGCTCGCGGAGCAGGTCTGGGCGGCCGCCGCCCAGCCCGAGGGCTATCGCCTCGCCGGTGTTGCTCTCGACGACGTCGCCGCCCACCGCAAGATGACGAAGCTGTGGGGCGACGAGGCCGGGCGTGCGACGAAGACCGACCGCATCCTCGTCCTCGGGGCGTCCGAGCTCGGGCGCCGGCGAGCGCTCAACGGTGCCTCTGTCCCGATCGACTGGACCTGGCCACCTCGAGGGCTGCGGGCGCTCTGATCACGCGCTGACGGCGCGTGCGATCTCGTCACCGGCGGTGGGCCGGCCGCTCACTGATCCCATGGCTACAATCGCCGCCGTGAAGATCATGTACGACGACCGGGATCTGGCGGCGATGGATCCGCTGGTCCTGATGAAGAACCTGGACCACGTCCGGATCACCAGCCGCCGACTGTCGTACATCCTCCAGCAGCAGGTCCACCTCTACGTGCCGGAGGCCAACCAGCTTCGCGAGCAGATCGATCGCTACGTCGAGGCCGAGCGCCAGATCGAAGCCGAGATGGCCCGCCGCCAGATCCGGGCGTAGCTGTCGAGCGCGCATGGGCGCGTCGATGGGCCTGTTCCGCGTGGCCAACCCGATCCATGGCCAAATGAGGGTCCTGTGCACGCTAGGGCGGGTAGACGACGTGCGGCCGTCCAGTGGGACACACCGGGGCACAAACATCGGCCCGAGGTGAGCACGGACCGGGACAAGTCCAAGCAGTTTTCCGTGGGAGACGAGAGCAAGTCCTGATCTAACGTGCACAGCAGGCGCGTTTGGCCATCATCTGGCTGGCTCCGATGCCGAGCACGGCCGGAATACGAAACTCCCGCTGGTGCCCGATCGTGCCTGAATACGAAACCCCCGCCGATCCCGGCGGGGGTTTCGTGCGTCCGTCAATAGAGACGGCGATGAATGCTTCCCGGCCGATGGCCAGCGGACCCTCGACCGCGCAGGCCCTGGCGGGCGGGCTCAGGCGCCCACTGGCGCCCCCACGAGAATCCGACCTCCGGGTCCTCCCGTTACCGGGGTCTCTGATCCTCGACCTTCCACGGGTTGAACGGCTGGTGGTGCCACGACCCGAACCTGTTCGCGCGCCCGACGCTCCCCCTCGTCGGCGATGACTCGCCCGACGAGCGCCGCCAGGGCCGGAAGCTGGGGAAGCCCGAAGCCGATACCGTGCTCGGCGAGCTCTTCGAAGCCCCAACCCTGGTAGAGACCGCGGCCAGCGACCGCACACATCTCGTCGTACAGATCCGGCCAACCCATGCGCCGGCGCCGATAGCAGAAGCGAACGAAGTCCGCTGCCTCCGAGGAGGACTCGGCCTCAGCTGCTCCGCGGGAATCCATGAATGGCGTGCCTCCTTCCCTCGATGAGCCGTGCCAAAGGCTCTCCCTACCGGGCCGGGGGCGCGAACAACCACGGAATTTGGGCAGTTGCCCGAGCCCCCGGGGTCCTCGACCGCTCGGCTCGGTGACCCTCTCCCGACCGGTCAGGCGCGCATCGTAGGGCGGCCGTAGCCGATCGGGGAAGGGGGTTTGTCCACCATCTCGTCCACCAAGTTATCCACATGAACGCGCGTTCTCAGATGGATGCAGTAGAGCCGATCCGGGCTTCATCAGCGGCCTCGTCCGACGGGCTTGCGGCGGCCCGGATCGCCCGCCGTCCGAGCCCAAGCCCGGGCCGTTCGGTCAGTCGCCAGCGGCAGTCGTCGTCCAGGTCCAGGCCCTCGAAGGGATCGTCGGCGATGAGCAGCGAGCCGTCGAGGTCGACCCACTCCGCGAGCGATGCGACCGCCGCGGACGCGCCAATGGCGACGGACGTCTCTTCCATGCAGCCGAGGAACGTGCGCAGGCCAAGCTCGCGCGCCCGGGCCAGCATGCGTCGCGCCGGACCTACCCCGCCGCACTTCGCGAGCTTGACGTTGACTCCGGCGACGAGACCGGCGAGTCCGTCCAGGTCGTCGATCGTCACGGCGCTCTCGTCCGCCACGATCGGGATCTCGGAGCGCTCCTGCAGCCATCGGAGCTGATCCAGTCGGTGCCTTGGGAAGGGCTGCTCGATGAGCTCAACGCCCAGCCGCACGAGCTCCGGGATCAAGTGCGCGGCCTGCCCGGGCTGCCAGCCTGTGTTGGCGTCGACGCGGATGGGCCCGTCGTACACCGATCGAACCGCTGCCAGCGTCTCCATGTCCGCCGGCCCGCCGACCTTGACCTTGAGCGCCGGGAATCGCGCCGCGCGTCGGGCTCGCTCCGCAACGACTGTAGGCTCGTCGAGGCCCAGTGTGAAGTCGGTCGGGGGAATCTCGGGCGTCAGCCGCAGCAGTGCATGCAGAGGCAGCCCCTGCGCTTTGCCAGCCAGGTCGTGCAGCGCGATGTCGAGCGCGCACTTGGCCGCTCCGTTGTGGGCGATCGACGTGTCGAAGGCAGCCGAGACCCGAGCGAGGTCGTCGACCGTCCATCGGTCGGGGCCGCCCGGCAGGTCATCGACCGAGCCCAGCAGGCGGGGCATGACCACTGCCATGGTTTCGGGCGTCTCGCCGTAGTAGGAGTCGGGATATCCCTCGCCGATCCCAACGAGCCCGTCCTCTCCCGCGATCCGCAGCTCCACGATCACCGTGGTGGACGTTCGTCCCTCGCCCTCGGAGCTGCGCGCGATCACGAACGGATCACGCAGCGGCAGCACCAGCGTCTCGTGCCGAAGCGAGAACCTCATGCGCTGGGGACGACCGCCTGGACGATCTCGTCGACGGCCACCTGGATGTCGCGCCAGAGCCCTTCGGGCCCGAAGCGGAACGGGTCGTCGCACGGCAGGCCGGTTTCGGCCGCGGTCTGCTCGACGACGCGGCGGGCGGCTGCTTCGTCCTCGATCAGCGAGGAATTCAGGGCGACCGCCACAACCTTCGAAGGCGCGACGAGCGCAGCGACCTCCTCGTGGACGCGGATGAACTCGGGCAGCGGCTTGATCGGAGCGGACAGGCCGGGGACGTGGTCGAAGTCGTGCTCGACGAGGCCTGGCTTGTGGACCATGACCATGGCGTGCGGCGTCGTGCCGTGGATGAGGCCGAGCGTCACCGACGAATAGGCCGGGTGATCCAGGGAGCCCTGGCCCTCGACGAAGACCCAGTCGCCTCGCTCCTCGCCCTGGGCGACCAGCCACTCGCAGGTGCCCTGGACGAAATCGCTGATGACCCGATCGACGGCAAACCCCCAGCCCTCGATCATGATCCCGGTCTGGCCGGTTGGGACGAAGGCCGCGGACTCGCCCGATTCGCGCGCGGCGCGGACGAGCTCCAGCGCAACCGACATCTTGCCGATGCCACAGTCGGTGCCGACCGTGAGGATCACCCGCTTGCCTGGGCCATGCGGTCTGCCCACCGCAGTCTCCATCCAGGTCGGTGGACGGCGGTAGTCGACGATCTCGACGCCACGTTCGCGCGCCGCGGCCGCCAACTCGGGATCGTCGCCGATGAACGTATGCAGACCGGACAGGATGTCGAGTCCGGCGTCGATGGCGGTCCGGATGATGTGCCGCCACTCCGCGGGAAGGCGGCCTCCGGTTGGCGCGATGCCAATGAGCAGGGCGGTCGGTCGAAGCGCCAGTGCGTCGTCGAACGAGTCGACGATCGGGATGTCGAACCGCGGGCCGAGGTACTCGGCGACCGACCGGCCGGCGTTCGTCGAATCGATGACGGCAACGACGGGGTCGCTGCCGTAGCGGATCACGCCCATGGCGGTCTTGCCGTGGTGAAAGCTGAACTGCCCCTCGGCCAGGACCGCGAGCCGACGCTCGCCGCCAGCCGAACCCCTGCCGCCTCCCATTCGGCGAGTCTACGACGGGCCAGGGGATACCCTTGCGGGCCCCTGACGAGGATCCGTGCTATTCGGGCGCCCAGAGATCGATCTGTGGAAGCGCGTGAATGCCCAAGGTCTGCGACAGCTCGCCGCAGTGGTAGGCGTCGTGGCTTAACAGCCGCTGGAGGATCGACCCTCGTCGATGGACCTGGTGCCGCCCGAGGTACTCGCGATCGATCTCGTCGTCAACCATCTCCGGGGTCCAGCGGTCGAGGCAGCCCTCGACCAACCGGAACGTCGAGTCGAGCGCCTCGACCAACTCATCGGCGTCGTGGGGATGATCGAGATCGTCCTCCCAGCCCTCTTCCGTGCCGATTTGAAAGGGTGTGGTCTCCGCACCCGGCTCGCCGATCACTTCGCACAGCCAGTACACGCGCGCGGCCGCGGTGTGGCCGACGGTTGCCCAGATCGGCCAGCGGTCTGGCGAAGGCCGGATCGCCAACTGCTCATCGCTCATGGCAGCGACTACCTGGCGCAGCCGGCGGTTGTACTGGGGCCACATGTCGAAGAACGGCCGAATCGTCGTTGTGCTCATGTGGGCTACCGTACTCCCAGCCCTGGGTGGACCTGCGCAGCCCGCGGCCCCCGTGAACGCTGTTCAACAAAGGGAGGCTCCGAACGATGGCGAACGCACCGATCATCCTCGTCCCCGGATTCTGGCTCGGCGCCTGGGCATGGGATGAAGTCGCCGAGGCACTGCGCGCGGACGGCCACCAGGTCACCGCGCTGACGCTGCCGGGCCTCGAGTCGTCGGAATCCGACCGATCGGCCATCACGCTGTCAGACCACGTCGACGCGATCGTCGATGCGGTTCGCGCCGCCGACGCCCCGGTCGTGCTCGTCGTCCACAGCGCGAGCGGGTTCAGCGGGTACGCCGCGAGCGACCGCGTTCCGGAGCGCATCGCCGCCATGGTCTACGTTGACACGGCGCCGGGGAAGGGTGCGCTGGACCCGGACTTCAAGGACGCGGAGAAGCCACTCGTGTGGGAGGCCGTCGAGAAAGAGGAGAACCTCGAGGGCCTCAGCGAGGAGCAG
>DASXSA010000074.1:0-14714 GCA_036506235.1 Candidatus Limnocylindrales bacterium
TACCTCAAGGTCATCGACGAGTTCGGCGTCACCGTCGAGACGATCGCGTTCCTCTCGGCGCTCGGCGCCTTCGCCTCGGGCGCCATCCAGCTCAGTTACGCGGCACTCACCCGGGTCGCGTCGCGCCGGAACCTCCTCGCCGTCGGCGGCTTCCTGTTCGGAGGCGGGTTCGCGGCGCAGGCCGTCACCACCACGTTCTCCTCGTTCGCGATCCTCAACGTCCTGTCTCGTCTCGGGGGCTCGCCGCAGCACCCCGTCGGCAACGGTCTCCTTGCCGAGCAGTTCCCGCCGGAGCGCCGTGGCTTCGCGATCAGTGCCCATATCGCCGGAGGCAACGTGGGGACGGTGATCGTCGCCGTGACGGGCGCGTGGCTGATTGCTAACGCCGGCTGGCGCGCGACGGTGGTCCTATTCGGCGTCCCCGCGGCCATCGTGGCGCTCGGCATCCTGTTCTGGGTCCGCGAGACCGGCGCGGACCGGGACGCGGCCATCGCCCACGGCAGCGTTACCGACGCCTTTCGCTTCATCGTCCGTGACCGCGACCACGTGTGGATCTACCTCACTTCGGTTCTTGGAGGTGGCGGCCGCGGCCTGGGAGTCGTGAACCTCTTCGCGCTGCTCTACCTCACGCACCTCATCCGCCTGGACGAGACGACCTCGGGCGTGATGTACGCCGTCCTCATCGTCCTGTCCGTGCCAATGCCGCTGGTCGCGGGCTGGCTCTCGGACCGCATCGGCAGGAAGCCGCTCATCGTGGGCGTCTACCTGGGTGGCGCGGTCGGCTTCCTCGTCTTCGTGGCCGCCGGCTCCAGCCTCCTCGGCCTGTGGGCCGGAATCGCGATCATGGGCCTGTTCAGCTTCGCCGAGAGCCCCCAGCTCCAGGCGCTCCTGGCCGACGTCGCCCCGCCGGAGATTCGTGACGTGTCGTTCGCGGCGTACTTCACCCTGGCGTTCGGGGTGGGGTCGCTGTGGGTGGCGATCTACGGCGTCGTCATCGAGCGGGCCGGTGAAGCCGCCGGACTGCCGATCGTGTTCCTGTTGATGGCCGCGACGTTTGTGGCCGCTGCCTTTACGACCCTACCGATCCGAACCCCCGCCAGACCCGCCGGCGTTCGGGACGGAGCGGCCGAAGGCCACCTGCTCTGAGCTCGCCGGCGCTGTCCGGGTCGCCAGCACCAGCAGCGCGCCCGCGCAGATGAACCCCAGGACGGCCATCCCGAGCATCGCGATGGACAGTCCGACCGTGACCGACAGGAATCCGGCGACCGGCGGATAGACGATCGAGCCAACGACGGACGTGCCCGCCAGGAACCCGCTGACCGCCGCGGCGCGGCTGGGAAAGCGCTCGCCGGCGAGGGCCATGATCAGCGGGTAGACCGGGCCGAACGCAAAGCCGACGAACGCGAACAGCAAGATCGCGACCGGAAGGACTGGCACGAGGATCGCGGCCACCAGGGCGATCGATGCCACGAGGGTCGAGGCGATCGCAAACGATGCGTGGTCGAACCGGTCGGCGACGGCTGCCGACAGCAGGCGGCCGAGCGTGAGGCCACCCCAGAACAATGCAAGGGCGAGCGTCGCAACCGTCAGGGGCGCCGACTCGAGGAAGCGCACCAGCCAATTGGATACTCCGATCTCCGCTCCCACGTAGGTCGCGATGGCGGTCCCCAGCAGGACGAGTGGCAGTAGCGGTCGGAGGGCGGCGCGCGCCCCCTTGTCGGCTGCCAGGTGGTGCCCGGCTGGCACGTCGGCAACCAGGATGAGGGCCGCGAGCGGGAGCCACGCGAGCGCGCTCAGGGCCAGGATTGCCTGCCAGGGCACATGAGCATCGACGAGCTGGCCGACCGCCAGGGGCGACGCGAACGCCCCCAGGCTGAAGAACAGGTGCAGCAGGTTCAGGGCCCGGCCGCGACCGGTGGGGTACAGGTCGAGGAACAGCCCGTTGCTGCCGCCGTCGATCGCTCCTGAGCCCAGGCCCCGGGGCAACGTCGCGAGAAGGAGGAGTTCCCACGAGGAGACGACCGCCTGGAGCGCGAGCCCGCACGCTCCGAGCAGCGTCGCCACGGCCAGTACACGACGCCAGCCGAACCGCTCGACCAGCACGCCGCCGCCGAACGAACCAGCGGCGTAGGAGGCCGCGGTCAGGAAGTAGAGGACGCCAATCCCGGCGTCCGATTGCCCGAAGTCGTGCTCGATCGAGCGGACGAGGGACGGCAGCAGCAGCCCGCTCCATCCCAGCAGGATGAAGCCGAGGTACCCGAACAGGGCGGCACCGCGCCGCTGCAGGAAGGAGCCTGGCACCCGGGGATGCTAGCGACTCGCGCGGGCCGGAATGTGAGATGGCCGCGTGCGGCGGCCCTTGCTATGATCCTCGGGCTCTGCTCAACGAGCAGCTCGGTCGGGGCGTAGCGCAGCCTGGTAGCGCGCATCGTTCGGGACGATGAAGTCGTGGGTTCAAATCCCGCCGCCCCGACCATTTTTCCCAAGGCGAGCCTCCGCATACACTCGCCACCTCCGGTGGCCCTTTTGCGTGGACGGTGAGCGTGGTGAGGAAGGCAGCGGGTGGCTCTCGCGGTCGTTCACGTGCGCTTCCGGCCGGCACGCTCACGCTCCTGTTCACCGACATCGCGGGCTCTACGCGACTGCTCGGGCAGTTGGGAGCGGATTATGGGGAGCTGCTCGCCCGCCATCGAAGAACGATCCGGGCGGTCACGTCCTCCCACGGTGGAGTCACTGTCGATACTGAAGGAGACAGCACCTTTGCCGTCTTCAGGAAGGCCACGGACGCCGTTTCGGCAGCGCTCGAAATCATGGCGAGTCGAAGCGAAGGACCGATACGTGTGCGCATCGGGATTCACACTGGCGAGCCGGAAGCGACCGACGAGGGCTACATAGGCCTGGACGTCCACCTGGCCGCCCGCATCTGCGCCGCGGCGCAAGCCGGTCAGATCCTTCTCTCGCAAACGGCCCGGGATCTCATTGGCGCCCAGGTCCGGGATCTTGGCCAGTACCGGATCAAGGACTTCAGTCAGCCAGTCCGTCTCTTCCAGCTTGGAGAAGAGCGCTTCGACCTTCCGCGAACTCCACCCGTCGCCCACCTCCCAGGCCGCCCGACCCGTCTGGTTGGGCGCACGCAAGAGCTCCGCGAGCTGGAAGACCTTTCCGCCGTCCGGCAGTTGATCACGCTCACTGGGCCAGGTGGAAGCGGAAAGACGCGCCTCGCGCTCGAGCTCGCTGACCGGATCCAGGACCAATACGAGGACGGCGTCTTCTTCGTCGACCTCGCCGCAATTCGAGATCCTGGCCTTGTTCCGTCGACGATCGCGGGCGCTCTCTCGATTCGGGCAGAGCCGAGCCAGACCCCTCTCGCCGCGATCGTGGATCGCCTCAGCAACCGTCGGGTGTTGCTGATCCTCGACAACCTCGAACAGGTTCTCGGCGCAGCGACCGACGTCGCGGAGCTGGTTGCTCAGTGCCCGAGCGTTCACGTCCTGGCAACGAGCCGGGCGCGGCTGCGGATTCGCGGTGAGTACGACTATCCGGTTGAGCCCCTTCCCCTTCCCGCGAGCGACGAGCTGGGTTCTGTCGAACAGGTCGCTAAGAGCGACGCGGTCGCGCTCTTCATGGAACGGACGCGCGACTCTGCTCCCGGATTCGAGCTCACATCGATCAACGCCGCTGACGTCGGAGGAATCTGTCGGCGCCTCGACGGACTCCCGCTCGCGATCGAGCTCGCAGCTGCTCGAGTGAAGCTGCTAAGCCCTCGCACCTTGCTCTCAAGACTCGATCAACGGCTTCCGCTGCTAACTATTGGGCCGCGCGACGCCCCGGCGCGTCAGCAAACCCTCCACGAGACGGTTGCCTGGAGCTATGACCTTCTCTCTGACCAGGAGCGGCGGGTCTTCGCGCGGTGCTCGGTGTTTGTCGGCGGTTTTTCGGTGGCTGCGGCACTCACCGTCGCCTCAGACCCAAACGAGGGCACCGTCGTAGATGTTCTGGCGATTCTCGATGCCCTCGTGGAACACAACCTCCTGCGCGTCATCCCGATCAGTGGAGTTGAGCCGCGCTTGACGATGCTCGAAACGATCCGGGAGTTCGCTTGGGGTCAACTCACCGAGGTCCAGCGCGCCACATGGCAGGGCCGCCATCTGGACTATTTCGTGGCTGCCGCAGAGGCCGAGGAGTCGCGACAGAGAGGCATCGACCAGAAGGCGTGGGTCCAGCGGCTGGTGATCGATCGCGAAAACTTCCGCGCGGCCCTCGCGTACGCACTGGCCCGCCAGGACGCGCCACGGCTCCTTCGTCTCGCAACGGCCCTCGAGCGCCGATTCTGGCTCGCAAGTGGCGACCTTTCGCTCGAAGAGAACCGCCACTGGCTGGAAACCGCTCTCGCTCTCGGAACCGAGGCGCCTCCACGCATGCGGGCGAGGGCGCTGGAGAACATTGCGTGGACCGAACCCTCCCACGGCCGACAAATCGAGATTCTCCAGCAGAGTCTCGACCTCTTTAACCAAGCCGACGACGATCTCGGGGCTGTCGGGGCTCTCTCCGGTCTCGGCCACCTGTCGATCTACGCAGGCGACTACGAGGCCGCCGGGCGATGGCTCGAGCGAGGTCTGGAGCTGGCGCGTCGGGTTCGTGCGCCAGCGCCTGTCCTGGTTGAGGTGCTGGTGCCGATGGGTGAGCTCGCACACCGGTTGGGACAACATCACGCGGGCTACCAGTACCTGGACGAAGCGGTGAACCACGCCCGACAGGCGGACGATGCGTGGGGCTTGTCCTTCGCGCTCGGGCACGTCGGGCGGCTGGCTCAGGACGACGGCGATTGGAGCCGCGCAGTGCCAGCGCTGCAGGAGAGCATCGAAATCGCGCGTGAGATCGATGACCCCGAAGAGTTGGCCGAGTCAATCTACGATTTGAGTGCGGCCTGGATCCAGGCGGGCGACCTCGAGCAGGCCCGATCCCTCACTAGGCAAGGCGCAGCGACCACGCTCGAACTCGCCATGGGCTACCGGGTGATGACGCTCGACGCGATCGCCGACTGGCTCGAAGCAGCGCACTCCTACTCGCCCGCAATCTGGACCAACGCGGCCGCAAGCCACACGCACGCCGCATGGAAGAGCCAGGATCCTCATTGGGAGGAGTCGCGCCGGCGAATCGTCGATCGCCTTCGGCAGGCGGTGTCCTCTCAGGAATTCCAGGATGCCTGGGTACGCGGTGAACGGATGTCCATTCCCGAGGCGATTGCCGCCGGCCTGCGGGAGATGGAAGCTGTCAACCTCAACGAGCTGGATCGAGCCGACTCATCGCCCTCGGCCGCCTCGGTTAACGCCTGATCCGCGACATGGTCCGTCGTAGTCGCGGTCCATGTTGAGAGAGCGCTCTCTTGACAGCGGTGTTACCGTGCGTCTGCGAGCGTGAACGCGCTCTCACGACGAACCGCTCACTGGCCCGAGGGAGATCGCCGAGGATCCGACCGCCAGCCTCGGCAAAGGACCAGCAGCGGACGATTGGAAGGCGCGCGCTCGCACGAATGACCTGAGCACGGGACGGCGCCGTCCGGTCACCGTGCCTGGGATGTTGCGCCCTGCGGACGGCTTGAGCAGAGGGCATCCGTGGCAGTTCCCACACTCGAGGAAGTCGCGCGCGTGGCCGGTGTTTCGCGCGCGAGCGCGTCCCGTGTCGTGAACGGCAGCCCCAGCGTGGGGATCCAGGTTCGACAGTCGGTCGAGCGCGCGATCGTCGAGCTGGGCTACGTCCCCAACCGCGCGGCCAGGAGCCTCGTCACGCGTCGGAACGATTCGGTTGGGGTCGTCATTGCAGAGCCGACCGGCCGCATCTTCAGCGACCCGTTCTTCGTCGAGGTCCTGCGCGGCATCAGCGGAGGACTCGCCGCGCGCGAGATGCAGCTCGTCCTCGTGATGTCACAGTCCCCGGAGGAAGAACGCCGGGCCGAGCGCTACCTCACGCGCGGCCACGTCGACGGCGTCATCCTCTTCTCGCTGCACGGCGACGACCCGCTGCCGGAGCACCTCCACTCCCAGGGCATCCCCGTCGTCGTCGGCGGCGAGCCGCCGCGAGGGGCGCGCGTCAGCTACGTCGACAACGACAACCATGGCGGCGCCTTCGCGGCCGTAACTCATCTGATCGAACAGGGAAGAACCAGGATTGCCACGATCCTGGGCCCCCAGGACATGCCCGCCGGCGTCACCCGCCGGCGGGCTTATCGCGACGCACTCCGCGCGGCGGGTCTGCCACTCGACGAGAGCCTCGAAAAGGGTGGCGAGTTCACCCGCGAGGGCGGCCAGCGCGCGATGGATGTCCTCCTCCAGCGGCACCCCGACATCGATGCGGTGTTCGCAGCCTCGGACCTCATGGCCGCCGGCGCCCTTTCGTCGCTGCATGCGGCCGGCCGCAGGGTGCCGGAGGACGTCGCCATCGTCGGTTTCGATGACTCGATCATCGCGCTCTCCACGCAGCCCTCGCTTTCGAGCGTCCACCAGTCGATGGAGCTGATGGGTCGCGAGCTCGCGAACTCACTGCTCCAGACGATTGACGCGCGTGACCGTGCGGTCCGTCGCGTCGTCCTCGAAACGCAGCTCGTCGTCAGGGAATCGAGTGGAGGGCCGCCGACGGGACAGAACTGAGCCACCCGAGCGGGCCCTCGTACCCGCGCTCAACGTTTCGACCATCACGGCTGGCAATCACCAGGGAGAAGACAGGGAGGAGCGTCATGGGCAGAACAATGTTTACCCGGTTGGGAGCGGTAGCTTCAGTTGTCGCGCTCGTGGTCGGCGCGTGCGGAGGCGCGGCGCCGTCGACGGCCCCGACATCTGCGGCGCCCTCGACCGCAGCGTCGGCAGGCGCGTCGCCGTCACCCTCGATTGTTCCGTCGACTGCCAAGCCCGGGCAGATCATCAACATCGGTGGCAAGGATCACATCGTGGTCCGCTGGTACGTTGGGCTCGGGTCGGGCACCAACCCACAGCAGATCGCCCTGCAGCAGCAGGTCGTCAAGGACTTCAACGACCAGCAGGACAAGCGCACGGACGGCAAGATGCCGATCCTGCTTTCGCTCGAGATCGTCCAGAACAACACGGCGACCGACATCCTCAAGACCGAGATCGCGTCGGGCAATGCGCCTGACCTGATCGGGCCCGTCGGCATCAAGGGGCGCGCCGGCTTTGCCGGTCAGTTCCTCGACATGACCCCGCTCATCGCGAACGCCCAGTACGACATGTCCAAGTACCCGCAGAAGCTGGTCGACACCATGAAGGACGGGACGACCGGCGCACTGCTTGGGATTCCCTACGCCGTCTACCCGTCGTACATCTTCTTCAACAAGGACCTGTTCGACGAAGCCGGCCTGAAGTACCCGCCGCAGAAGGTCGGGGACAAGTACACGATGCCCGACGGCTCGAAGGTCGACTGGAACTGGGACACCGTCCGCAAGGTTGCGATGCTTCTGTCGGTCGACGGGAACGGCAAGGACGCGACCCAGGCAGGCTTCGATCCGTCCAAGCAGACCCAGTGGGGCTTCGAGTTCCAATGGACCGAAGGGCGGCGGCTCGCCTCGGCTTTTGGCGCCGGATCGCTCGTTGGCAGCGACGGCAAGACCGCGCAGTTCCCGGATACCTGGAAGAGTGCCTGGAAGTGGTACTACGACGGCATCTGGAAGGACCACTTCATCGCGACTGACGCACAGCGGAACTCCGACCTGCTGGCGAAGGGCAATGTGCTCTCGTCCGGACACGCCGCCATGGGCCACATGTTCCAGTGGTACATCTGCTGCATGTCGGCCGACGCGAACAAGCCCGGCGCATTCAAGAAGTGGGACATCGCGGTGATGCCGGCCAACAGCACGGGCACGACGACCGCCCCGATCAACATTGACACGTTCACCATCACCAAGGGCTCGCCCGTCGCGGATCGCGCGTTCGAAGCGATGACGTACCTCGTTGGCCGCCTGGATCTCATGGCGCTCTACGGCGGTACACCGGCCCTTGGCGACCAGCTCAAGTTCTTCCATGACGTGGTCGATCCCACGTTCGCCAAGCAATTCCCCGGCAACAAGGTCAACTGGCAGGTCGCGATCGACATGGAGGGATACGCCGAGTCGCCCAACCACGAGGCCGAGATGCCGAACTACATCAAGGCCCAGGACGACTACGGCAAGGTCTTCTCGACCCTGTCGACCAAGCAGGACCTCGACCTCGACAAGACCATCAGCGACATGCTCACCACGCTGTCGACCGACTTCAGCGCGGTGAAGTAAGCCGTCCTCGTAAACCGGTTTCGAACCCGAAGGAGACGCGGGCGGCCGACCCTCGGCCGGCCGCCCGCGTCGCTCACCACGCTTCCGGAGCGGATTCGATGGCGACCGTCGCAGAGATCACGGACACCTCCCCCAGCTCGATCAGCCTCGCGCGGCGCGAGACGCTGTGGGGGCTCGTATTCCTGTCGCCGTGGCTGATCGGCCTCGTCGTGTTCACGGCCCTGCCGATCTTCGCCTCGCTCGGCCTGTCGTTCACCAACTTCAACATCCTGCGTCCGGGTGACATCCGCTTCATCGGCCTCGACAACTACACGCGGATGTGGAACGAGCTGTGGAGCAACGGCGCCGTCGGCCAGTCCATCGGCGTGACCGCGAGGTTCGCCCTGATGTCGGTGCCGTTGATGATCGGTCTGGCACTGGCGCTGGCGCTCCTGCTCAACCAGAAGATCCTCGCCGGCAAGGCCGTCTTCCGGACGCTCTTCTTCATGCCGGTCCTGATCCCGCTGGTGGCCAGCACGATCGTCTGGCAGGGCTTCCTGAACGGCAGCACCGGCTGGCTTGCCCAGATCCTGCGCGCGGTCGGGCTCCCGGCCCCGGACTGGTTCGCCGATCCCTCCTGGGCGTTGCCCGGGCTGGTGTTCCTGGGCATTTGGGGCATCGGCAACATGATGCTGATCTTTCTGGCCGGCCTGCAGGCGGTTCCGACCGAGCTGTACGAGGCGGTCAAGGTCGATGGCGGCGGTGCCTGGGCCCGGTTCCGGCACGTCACGCTGCCGATGATCTCGCCGGTCCTCTTCTACAACATCCTCATCGGCGTCATCGCCGTCGCCCAGTACTTCACGCAGGCCTACACGCTCGATCCGACCGGTAACGGGCGGCCGGGCGGGTCGACCTTCTTCTTCAACCTGAACCTGTACAAGGAAGGCTGGACCTACAACAACATGGGCTACGCCTCGGCGCTGGCCTGGGTGATGATGTTCATCGTCGTCGCCGCGGCGCTCGTCCTGTTCCGGACATCCGCGCGCTGGGTGTTCTACGCGGGCAGCGAGCGATGACCGACGACGCCCTCCCCCTCCCGCTCGCGGGAAGCCGCCGGAGGTCGACCGGCCTTCGGCGGGCCGGGTTTGGTATCTCGAAGCTCGGGGTGACGCTGTTCACCGCGTCGCTGGCGATGATCTTCCTGCTGCCGCTGGGCTACATGGTCCTGACGTCGGTCAAGGACAGCGACCAGATCCTCGCGCTGAACGCGCCCCTATGGCCGGCCTCGCCGCAGACCTACGCGGCGGCCGACGGGCAGACCTACCAGCTGTACCAGGTTCCGTTGGCCGATGGGGTGAAGAACCTCGCGCTCGAGAAGCCGGGGCGAGTGACCAGCACGTTCATCGACCCGTCCACCGGCCAGGAAGTCCAGTGGCAGGGCAACTGGCGCAGCCTGAGCCCGGTCTGGTCGTCGATCGCGCCCAAGCTCGACAACTTCGCGACGGTGCTCGACACCCTCAACTTCCCGCTGCTGTTGCGGAACACGCTGGCCGTCGCGGTTCTCGGGACGATCGGCGCGGTGGGCTCGGCGGTCCTCGTCGCCTACGGCTTTGCGCGCTTCCGCATCCCCGGCAAGAACGGACTGTTCCTGGTCCTGATCATGACCATCATCCTGCCCTTCCAGATCCTCCTGATCCCGCAGTACATCGGCTTTCAGGCGGTCGGCTGGACGGGCACCTGGCTGCCGCTCATCGTCCCGCACTTCTTCGCCAACGCATACAACGTCTTCCTGCTCAGGCAGTACTTCCTGACCCTGCCCCGCGAACTGGACCAGGCTGCCCAGGTCGACGGGGCGAGTCCGCTCCAGATCCTGCGGCTGGTGATCATCCCGCAGGCCTGGCCGGCGATCATCGCGGTCGCACTGTTCCACTTCTTCTTCGCGTGGAACGAGTTCTTCGGGCCGCTCGTGTATCTCTCGGGCCATCCCGACCTGGCCACGATGACGGTCGGCCTCCAGGCGTACAGCGCCACGTACGCGGGTTCGGGGACCGGCTACCTGACCCAGGCAGCGGCGCTCATGGCGATGGTCCTGCCGGTGGCGATCTTCTTCTTCGCCCAGCGCGCGTTCATGCGCGGCGTGGTCGTTTCGGGCGTCGAGAAGTAGCGCCACGTGACCCCGCTCGACCGACCGGGGGCCCGGCTGGCCCCGCCTCGTTACGGCTGGCGCCGCCCGATTGGTACTCCGTACGGCGGGCCGGAGCACGCCCGGCAGGACGTGAACGGAACCCTCATCGACGACGGCGCGTGGGGCGGCGTGCCGCTCGGCGGCCTGGGCGCGGGCTCGATCGGGCGCACGCATCGAGGCGATTTCGCGCGCTGGCACCTCGACGTGGGCCGGCACCGGTTCGAGGCGGTCCCCGCGAACCAGTTTTCGGTGTTCGTGGCGCGAGGTAGCACGAGCTCAGCCCACGTCCTGTCGACCATCCGGCCAGACGCGCTCCGGACCTGGAACTGGGACCTGCCAGAAGGCGCGGGCACCTATCACGGCCTCTTCCCGAACGCCTGGTTCGCGTACGACTGGGACGCGCTGCCGGTCCGCCTGGTGCAGCGGCAATTCAGCCCCGTCATCCCGGGCAGCTACCGCGAGAGCAGCTATCCAGTCGGGATCTTCGAGTGGCAGATCGAGAACCCTGGACCGGATCAGGTCACCGTCGGGCTCATGTTCAGCTGGCTCAACGACATCGGACGGGACCGCGAGCAGGACCGCCGTGGCGGGCACCGTAACGGCTCGGTCCGTCGCGATGGCCTGACCGGCGTCGTGCTGCACGGCCCTTCAGACGGCGCGGACGTAGCGGACGCAGCGTGGAACGGCAGCTTCGCGATCATCGCCGCCGAGGAACCCGGGATCGAGCTCACGACCTTCGACCGCTTCCTCGCCGACGACGGGTCGGACGTATGGGCGGACTTCGCGGCCGACGGCCGTCTCGACGACGTCGCCGACGCGCGGCCGAGCGAGCCCGGCCAGGCAATCGGTGCCGCGCTCGCGGCGAGGGTCGAACTGGCGCCCGGTGAAGCCAGAACCCTGGCCTTCGCGCTCGCCTGGGATCTCCCGGTCGTCGAGTTCGGCGCCGGGACGCGCTGGTACAAGCGCTACACGCGGTTCTTCGGCCGGAGTGGTCGGAACGCATGGGCGATCGGCGCGGAAGCACTCGCACGCCGCTCCGAGTGGTCGGCAAGGATCGACGCCTGGCAGGCGCCCCTCCTGACCGACTCGGCACGTCCCGACTGGTACAAGGGCGCGCTGCTCAACGAGCTCTACTATCTCGTGGACGGCGGCACGATATGGACCGATGGCGAGCCGTTCCGCCCGCTGGACGCCTCCACGTCGCCCGCCGCGACCGCCGGCCCTCCGTCCGGCGACGGTGAGATCCACGCCGAACTCGGCCACTTCGCCGTCCTCGAGTGCTTCGACTACCCCTTCTACAACACCCTCGACGTCAACTTCTACGCGTCGTGGGCGCTGCTCCTGCTGTGGCCCCAGCTGGAGGTCAGCGTCGTCCGCGACTTCGCCGACACCGTCGATCTCGACGATCCAGAGATCGTCACCGTCGGCTGGAAGGGTTCGCGCGCGCAACGCAAGCGGCGAGGCGCGCTGCCGCACGACCTGGGCGCTCCCGGCGAGGACCCGTTCCTGCGTCCCAACGCCTATAGCTGGCGCGACATCAACATCTGGAAGGACCTCAACAGCAAGTTCGTCCTGCAGGTCTGGAGAGACGTCACTCTTCTGCCCGACTCGAACCTCGCCCGCGACACCTGGCCGGCCGTCGTGCAGGCCATGGACTATCTGGGCGCGTTCGACCGCGATGGCGACGGCCTGCCGGAGCATGACGGCCAGCCCGACCAGACCTACGACACCTGGTCGATGACGGGGCCGAGCGCCTACAGCGGCGCGCTCTGGCTGGCAGCCCTTCGCGCCGCGATCCGGCTGGGCGAGATTGCGGGCGACGCGGCGACGGTTGCGCGTTTCCAGGGCCTGCTGGATCGCGGGAGCCTCGCCTTCGAAGAAAAGCTGTGGGACGGCCGGAGCTACCGCTTCGACGCGAGCGGCGAGGCGTCCTCGGACTCGATCATGGCGGACCAGCTGGCGGGCCAGTGGTACGCGGACGCCACGGGACTTGGCGATCTGGTCGCCCCCGACCGCGTCGCAAGGGCGCTCCGCGCCGTCTACGAGTCCAACGTGCTCGGCTTCATGGGTGGCGAGATGGGTGCGGTCAACGGGGTGCGGCCGGACGGCTCGATCGATGAATCGACCGAGCAATCGGCCGAGAGCTGGACCGGTACGACCTACGCGCTCGCGGCGTTCATGATCGGACGCGGCCTCCTCGAGGAAGGATGGCGCACGGCCCGTGGGGCGCACGACTTCACCTACGGTCGAGGCCTGTGGTTCCGCACGCCGGAGGCGTACCTCGGCGACGGCCGCTTCCGTGCTGCGATGTACCTGCGGCCGCTGGCGATCTGGGCGATCGAGCACGCGCTGCGGCAGCGGGAGGAGGTCGCCCCTCCGCGGACGACTGTGTTCGACCACTCGGCCGAAGCGTGAGGCCGGGCGTGGAGCTTCGAACCCGAGCCGCCCAGAGGCTCTCCCGCCTATCGGCGGCCGTCCTGCTCGTTTTCGTGTCGGCGTGCGGCAGCTCGATCCCCTCGAGCCCGTCCTCGGCGGCCGGCTCGAGCCCGCCGGAGTCAGGTTCGTCGGCATCCGGCTCGCCAGGGTCGAGCCGGCCATGGATGGACGCCGGCAAATCGGTTGACGAGCGGGTGACTGCCCTGCTCGGCCAGATGATCATCGACGAGAAGGTCGGCCAGATGGCACAGATCGAGAAGAACGCGATCGATGCGCGGACGTCGGCCGCCTTCAACCTCGGCTCGATCCTGAGCGGCGGCGGCGGCTATCCGGATCCCAACACGCCGCAGGCCTGGTACGACATGGTCAAGAGCTACCAGGACGCCGCACTGGGGACGCGCCTCGGGATCCCGATCCTGTACGGCGTCGACGCCGTGCACGGCCACAACAACGTGGCTGGCGCCACGATGTTTCCGCAGAACGTGGGGATCGGCGCGACGAACGACCCCGCCCTCGCACAGCAGGTCTGCGCGGCAACGGCGGCCGAGATGAACGCGACGGGGGTCCGCTGGGATTTCGGACCAGTCGTGGCGGTCCCACAGGACATTCGCTGGGGCCGCACATTCGAAGGCTACGGCGAGCGCACTGACCAGGTAGCAACGCTCGGCGCGGCATGCATCAAGGGGCTGCAGGGGTCGGGCCTGGGCGCCGACGACACCTCGGCGGCAACGGCCAAGCACTTCATCGGGGATGGCGGGACGGCGTTCGGCAGCTCGACGTCGAGCGGGCCGAACGGCCCGTACCTGCTCGACCAGGGCGTCGATCAGGTCGACGAGGCCACCTTGCTCAAGCTCTTCCTGCCGCCGTACCGCTCGGCGATCGCCGCCGGCGCGCGGATCGTGATGGTGTCCTACTCGAGCACGGCGGCCGGCAAGGTCCACGGCGACCGCCACCTGATCACCGACATCCTCAAGGGGCAGCTCGGGTTCACCGGCTTCGTGCTGTCGGACTGGGGCGGGGTCGACCAGGTGGTGCCGGGGAACTACGGTGCGTCGCTCGAGCAGGGCATCAACGCCGGCATCGACATAGTCATGGTGCCGACCGACTACGTGCGCTTCGTCACCACCGTCAAGTCCGCGGTCCAGGCGGGGACGATCAAGCACGAGCGGATCGACGATGCCGTGCGGCGGATCCTGCGCGTGAAGTTCGAGATGGGGCTGTTCGAGAAGCCGATGCCGGCCGCCGGAAAGGAGTCCGACCTCGGGACCGATGCCCACCGCGCCATCGCTCGAACTGCTGTCGCCGAGTCGGCGGTCCTGCTCAAGACGAGCGGGGACCTCCTGCCGATCACTTCGGGCAGAAAAGTCCTCCTCGCGGGGCAGGGCGCGGACAACATCGGGATCCAGTCGGGCGGCTGGACGATCACGTGGCAGGGCGCGGAAGGGGAGATCACCGCGGGCACCACGCTCAAGGCTGCCCTCGGCGCCAGGCTTGGCGGGAACCTGGCGTTCGAGCGCAGCGGTGCCTTCCCGTCTGGCACGAAGGCCGACGTCGGCATCGTCGTCGTGGCCGAACGGCCCTACGCGGAGGGAGTGGGCGACTCGTCGACCCTGAAACTGCCCGACAAGGACGTGGCCGTCATCGCGAAGGTTCGGCCGCTCGTGAGGTCCCTGGTCGTGGTGGTCATGTCGGGGCGACCGGTCATTCTCGGTGACGTCGCCTCGGCGGACGCGATCGTCGAAGCGTGGCTGCCCGGCACGGAGGCGTCAGGCCTGGCGGACGTCCTGCTCGGCGACAAGCCGTTCGTGGGCACAACCCCGTACACCTGGCCGATGACTC
>DASXSA010000075.1:0-1716 GCA_036506235.1 Candidatus Limnocylindrales bacterium
GGGTGCGATGCAGGCATTCGACAAGGCAGACAAGCTCGACGGCCTCGCCGACCGGGAGAAGATCAACCGGCGGCTCGGGTCGATCGACGCTGTGGCGGCCACGATCAGGCTGGACAAGCTCGGCAAGCTGGCGAGCCGGCCCAATCTGATCATCACCGCCGACGCTCCGGTGCACGTCAGCGGGTACAGCTCGAACCAGCTGTGGCCGTACGAGACCGGCGTGGCGCAGAACTGGACCGGGATCAAC
This sequence comes from Candidatus Limnocylindrales bacterium, assembly GCA_036506235.1. Taxonomy (GTDB): domain Bacteria; phylum Chloroflexota; class Limnocylindria; order Limnocylindrales; family CSP1-4; genus CF-16. The sequence goes on from DASXSA010000075.1 coordinate 248, forward strand.
GCTCCGACTCCAGGCCCCGGCGCGCCCACGATCGCGGTTGTGGACTCCGGGATCGAGAAGCGGGCCGACTTCGGCAGCCGCGTGCTCGCGAACGTCAAGCTCAGCACGCTGCCGCAGGACTCGCCCGGCGACGGTCGCGGCCACGGGACCTTCGTGGCGGGAATCGCGGCCGGCGGGGCCGACGGATATACCGGCGCAACCCCGCAGGCAAACCTCGTCAACGTCGACGTCATGGACGACAACGGCGTTGCGCGGACGAGCGACGTGATCGCGGGCTGCCAGTGGATCCTGGCAAACAAGGCCAAGTACAACATCAGGGTTGCGAACTTCTCGCTCCATTCGGCGACGAAGAGCAGCTTTACTCGCGACCCGCTCGACAAGGCGGTCGAGAAGCTCTGGTACGGCGGTGTCGTCGTGGTCGCGGCGGCCGGCAACTACGGGATTCCGAACGGGCCGAGCGGCGTGCTCTACGCACCCGGCAACGACCCATTTGTGATCACGGTTGGCGCGCTCGACCTCGGCGGCACGGCGAGGCGAAACGACGACTTCAACGCTCCGTGGTCGGCCTATGGCCGGACGCCTGACGGCTTCATGAAGCCCGATCTGGCCGCACCCGGCCGGTACATCGTCGGCCCCGTGCCGACGGGCTCGACGCTCGCCGTCCAGCGGGCGGACAAGATCACGGCACCGGGCTACATCCAGCTCTCCGGCACCTCGTTCGCGGCGCCGATCGTCTCGGGCGCGGCGGCGCAGATCATCGCCAAGCATCCGGACTTCACGCCGGATCAGGTGAAGGGCGCCCTGATGGTCTCGACCAAGGCCGTGCCGGACGCTGCGGTCGGGTCGGTGGGCGTCGGCGAGCTGCAGATGAGCAGGGCCTCGATGGTCATCAAGCCTCCGAACCCGAACAAGGCGCTGGACGGCTTCCTGATGGCGGATCCGAGCGGCGACACGCTGCCGGTCTTCAACGGGGTCAGCTGGTACGACGTCGCCAAGAGCAACGTCTCGTGGGACTCGGTGTCCTGGGATTCGGTCTCCTGGACGGACGCGGCCTGGAGCGCGGTCTCCTGGGGAGACGTCTCCTGGGACTCGGCGGCCCTGAACGACGTGTCCTGGCTGGATATCTCCTGGGACGATGTCTCCTGGCTCGACTCCTCCTACGAGGACGCAGCCGAGGGCGACTCGACCGGCGACGCGAGCGACTACACGCTGACGCCCGCGGAGGCGGCAGTCGTCATGGCCGATCCGGACATTGCTCCGGATCCCTCCACCTTGCCGGAGGACGTGACGGACCCGACGCCTGCGACGAACACCTCGACTGCGACGGACGGGGTCACTTCTGGCCCCTAACAGCGGCGCAGAAGCGAGTTGACGAGGGGCCGGGTTTCACACCCGGCCCCTCACTCGTTTGGGGGATTTGAGGGGTGTACTCAAAAAGGGGGATGTGACCGCTCTGTGACCGGCTTAGC
>DASXSA010000076.1:0-8146 GCA_036506235.1 Candidatus Limnocylindrales bacterium
TTCGGAACGAGGCTGCCCGCGCGGCCCTGGCCCGTCCCAAGGGATGGGATCGACGCTCCGGATCAGGCATCGCCGCCGGGGCCCGCCGGGTGTTAAGGGCCTTCAGCGGCGGCCCAGGCGACCCGGAAACGATCGTTCCGCGCCTCCGCGACTACCCCTACTCCTCGACGCGTTGATCCCGAACGTCGGCCAGGTCCGCTGCGCTCATCCCGCGCCGCGCCGCGCCGAGCGTTCTCCCCGTGCGGGGGCGCGCGTGGCCGCTACTGCTGGTAGTGCTCCACCACGTCGGCTGAACGGGCCTTTGCTTCGGTCGGGTCGAGTCCGGCAGCCCGGCGCGCCTCCCGCTGGTGAAGGAGGTCGTAACACCGGTCCAGTTCGACCTTGATCGACTGCAGCCGCTCCACGTCCTCGGTGCTGAGCCCCCGGCCGTCACCGGCCTGGCGGTAGAGGGTCTCCTCCTCGTCGGATAGCTCGTTGATCTTGTTCGCGATGTCGATGTCCACCACGTCTGCCTCCGCGGCCGCACGCTCGTCCTTCGAATGGTAGGTGCGTGGACGGTTTCGGGTCGCGGCCGCGATCATGGGGCGCACATGAGTGATCACGGCGAGCAATCCCGGCCTGAGGACCAGCCCGTGCGTGACGAGCCGGTCGGCCTCGATCGCGCAGGCGACGAACCCGCCGGCGACACCTCGGGCCCCGACGAGGAACGGCCGCTCCCGCTTGCGGCCGTCCAGCGCGTGGCCGAAGGGGCGGGCCAGGTGCTCGGCACGGCCCTGGAAGCCGGGGAGCGGATCGCGGACCTCGGCCCGCCGGTGGCCAAGCGCGTCAGGACCACGGCCAGGGCCGCAGCCCGCCGCTTGCGGTCGTCCCGGAAGAGCCGGCAGCAGTACCTCCGTCGGCTCGCGCGCCAGCCCCTGCCCAACCTGTTCGAGGTTCACCCAGACGCGCGCATGGCGCCTCGGCGCGAGATCGGCCTCCGAACCATTCCGGTCGACGAGATCCGCGGCACGGCCGTGGAGGGCCCGGCCCAACGCGGCAGCGACTTCCGGCCGCTGCCTGTCTTCCGAAGCAGGAACTGGATCGCTCGCTGGCAGCGCATCCGCGACGCGCTGGAGCGGATGGCCGTCCTCCCGCCGATCGAGGTACTCAGCACGCCCGACGGCTACTGGGTGGTCGACGGCCATAACCGGGTGGCCGCGGCGCTCTACAACGGCCAGCTCGGGATCGATGCACTGGTGACGGCTGTGCGGCTGCCCGGCGAGTCGGCTGAGCTTCCCGCACCGGACGATGGATCGATCGATTCGCTTCAGGCGATGCTGGCCGACGGCGAGGACGTTCGCGCTGCGGGGAGCGGCATGCTCACACCGGGGACGTCAGTCACGACCCCGCTGAGGCCGCCCGCCCGGACGGAGGGCGCGGATGAGCCCGAGGCCTCGGAGGACGCCGACCAGAAGTCGCACCCGACCGAGGAGCCATCCCGGTGACCCGCCGCCTCTCGATCGCGTGGCCGGACCCCGGTCCGTTTGCGAATCGCGATCGACCGCTCCGGATCCTGGCCGCGTCAGACGAGGTCGACCCCGCGCTCGACGACGAGCGCAACCGGGCGGCTCTCGGACCGATCGACCTCGTCGTCGGCTGCGGGGACCTCCCGCCCGACCGCCTGTGCTTCCTGGCCGACGCGTTCCGCGCGCCGCTCGCATACGTGCGTGGCAATCATGACCGTGGCGGGCCGTGGCCGCAGCCGCGACAACTGCCACAGCCATGGGAGGGCACGAGCGAGGACGAGTCGTGCGGCCTCCCGCTGCTGGGACTGTCCTGGCCTACCCGAGACCGGGAGCCGGCACGGCACGACGAACGGGCAGCATGGCGACAGGTGATTCGGCTGGCCGGAACGAACCTGCTCGTGCCCCCGCGAGGTCCAACCCTGATCTTCAGCCACGTCCCCCCGCGCGGCGCCGGTGACACGCCAGGTGATCCTTATCACGTCGGGTTCGAGGCCTATCGCTTCTTGCTCGACCGCCTCAAGCCGCCGCTTTGGCTGCACGGCCACAGCGCAATGGCAGCCTCACCGGCCTGGCATGTGAAGGCCGGTCGAACGGCCGTGGTGAATGTGACTGGCACCGTGTTGCTCGACCTCATGCCCGCAACCTGAGGAATCGAACGAGAGTGGGACAAACGGAAGCCGGCGGCCAGCGATTGTCAGACGGCGAGCGCCAGCTCCTCGGGCAAGCGAGGCGCGCGGTCCTCGCGACGATCGACGATCGCAGCCGACCCCGGCTGGTGCCGATTTGCTTCGTCCTCGACGAGCGAGACGACGGCGGTGTCGTGATCTGGACGCCGATCGATGAGAAGCCCAAAGTCTCGTCCGACCCGCTTTCCCTCGCTCGCGTGCGGGACATCCGGGCACGACCGCAGGTCGCACTGTTGGTCGACCACTGGGATGAGGACTGGTCGCGTTTGGCCTGGCTTCGCATCGGCGGCGTCGCGCGACTGGAGGCGGAGACGCCACCCGCGGTGATCGAGGCGCTTCGAGCCAAGTACCCGCAGTACGCCGGTCAGCGCCTGGAAGTACGCCCGGTCATCCGGATCGCAGTCGAGCGACTGAAGGGCTGGGGAGCCTTCCCCTAGGCGGCGGGTCGGCCTGCCGTCTGGCGGGAAGCGATCGATTCGAGCAGCCGACGCGCGGCCTCGGCGATCTCGTCCACCGCATCGTCGAAGGCCTCGGTGTTTGCCCTCGAAGGAACGCGGTAGCCGCTCACCTTCCGGACGAACTGGAGCGCGGCGGCATGGATCTCGTCGTCGGTCGCGGGCTCGTCGGCACGGCGCAGGGTCTTGATGCTTCGGCACATGACCAAACCCTACACTGTCCTCGTGGAACGCCGGGCGGCGGGATCGGAGCCGCTGTCGTAGCAAGCGCGATGCTCGAACGCGTCCTGGCGCCTGCCCGCCCGATCAACCTGCGCCTGACCCTGGCTCCGCACCTTCATGGGCCAGGTGATCCGACGATGCGCTTCACGCCCGACGGGATCTGGCGAGCGACGCGCACGCCCGACGGCCCGGCAACCATCCGCATCACGATCGCCGCCGCGGGAAAAGTGCGAGTCACGGCCTGGGGACCCGGCGCCGAGGCCGCGATCGAAGGCGCGGCAGACCTGGTTGGCCTCAATGACGAGCCGGCAGCGCTGCAGCCACGCGACCGTCTCGTCCGCGAGCTCTCGAGGAGGATGCCGGGGTTGCGGATCGGCCGGACGAACGCGGTGATCGAAGCGTTGATCCCCGCCATCGTCGAACAGAAGGTGTCAGGCAGCGACGCGCATCGCTCGTACCGGCGGCTCCTTTTCGAGTACGGCGACCTTGCGCCGGGTCCGCCCGACGACATCGCGCGACTTCGCCTGCTGGTGCCGCCCCAGCCGGAGGTGCTGGCGCGCATTCCCTACCACGATCTGCACCCCATCGGTCTCGAGCGTCGCCGCGCCGAAGTCATCAGGAACGCGGCTTCGCACGCCGCCCGGTTGGAGGAGGGCCGCCTGCTGCCGCTCGAAGACGCCTATCGACGCCTGCGGGCGCTGCCGGGCGTTGGCCCATGGACGGCGGCCGAGGTCGGCTTCCGTGCCCTGGGCGATCCTGATGCCGTCAGCGTCGGCGACTTCCACATTCCGAACATGGTTGCCTGGGCGTTCGCCCGAGAACCCCGCGGGACGGACGAGCGCATGCTCGAGCTCCTGGAGCCCTATCGCGGGCAGCGCGGTCGTGTCATCCGGATGCTCGAGGCGGCTGGGATTTCGGCGCCCAGGTACGGCCCGCGCCTGCCGCCCAGGCGCATCGAAAACCTCTGACGGGTGTCGGTCCACGACTTCTCGACGCCACAGCTGGTGGTGCGCCCGGTGACGCTCGAGGGCGCGGTCGTCCGGCTCGAACCGCTCGACACGGCACACGTGGACGCGCTCGCGGAAGTCGCGCTCGACGACCGCCTGTGGCAATGGAACCCGTGGCCGGTCAGGTCGCGCGACGATCTCGAGGCCTACGTGGGAACCGCGGTCGCCGGGCTCGCTGCAGGAACGATGCTGCCCTTCGCCACCATCGATCTCGCAAGCGGCCGGCCGATCGGCAGCAGCCGGCTGGCCAACATTTCTGCCGACGATTTTCGGGCCGAGATCGGCTGGACGTGGGTCGGCGTGCCGTGGCAGCGGACGGCGGTCAACTCGGAGACCAAGCTGCTGATGCTCGAGCATGCCTTCTCGACGTGGCGCTGCCACCGGGTGGAGTTCAAGACCGACTCGCTCAACACGCAGTCGAGGACCGCCCTCCTCGGCATCGGCGCGACGTTCGAGGGGATCTTCCGCAATCACATGGTCACGGAGAGCGGCCGGCTGCGCCACTCGGCGTACTACGGCATCACGGACGACGACTGGCCCACGGTCCGACGCCGGCTGGAGGAACGGGTCGAGCGTTTGCGTGCCAGGCGCCCGGATGCCGCGCCTGCCGCTGCGCAAAACGAAGCGGGCGCGGATCCGTCCGCGCCCGCCTGAGATCAGATCGAAGGCAGCTCAGCCTGGCCGATAGAAGTCGACCACCAGGCGGTTCCGACCGTTATATCGCCAGAATCCGATGCCGACCCTGGTGAATTTCGCGTTCTTGATGTTGACCCAGTGGCCGCCGTTGTACGACTTCTCCGACTGGAAGAACAGATGCGAGCCCAGCACCGATGCGTAGGGGCTCGTGGCAGGCCTGCACCCGATGTTCTCGCCGTAAGTCGACCAGCTGACCCCAGCCCGGCGCAGGCGATACCCGGGGTTGCTGTCGTAGAAGTGGCCGCACAGATTCTTGACGGCGAGCTTTCTCGCGTACGGGCGCGAGACGTAGTCCGAAGTGAACGCGCTCAGCGGAAGCGGCGGCCGGTACGCGCTGTAGCGCCCTGACCCGTAGCCCTTGCAATAGCCGGTGGAGGTCACCCAGCCACCGGTCCTCGTGCAGTTGAGCAGTTTCAGGTAATACTGCTCGACCGCCAGCCATGGACGCGACACCGCGGTCGTCGTACTTGTTGTCGTGGCGGTGACGGCGGTCGTGGTCGCGGATGCCGCTGACGAGAATCCGAGTGTGAGCAGCAGGGCGATCGCACCCCCGATGATTGCGATCGATCGAAATGAACGACGCGCACGCGTTCCTGCGGCGTCCGAAGTCCGGAAACCCAAACGTCTTGCCTCCCAACTGCCAGAACACCGCGCAGTGCGTGGTGACGGTCTCGCTTGGCCGCAGCCGGCAGACGCAGGGCCTGGGGGACCTTGCACGAGGGGGAAGGCGCCGGACGAAGCAGCAGACGCCCTGGGAACGTGCTGCGACGCCGGCGGAGGTGAGCGACGAAATCGCGTGACGGGTCGTGATCGACGCGAGTCTGCCGGTGAGCGGCGTCTTCGGTTGTCGAACTCCCTCTCTCGAGACGACCGGCCCGTCGAGTATGGTCACGGCGTTGCGCAGCTGCATCCCCCAGATGGACCACGACGGTCCCGTGTAATCGTCCGGGCGCTGGCCGGACCCCTCATCGCCGTTCGTGGATTACCGTGGGTCCGAGCGTCGGCGGGAGGTCGAAATGGCGAAGTCGGCTGGAGGAGGACCACGCGGCGGGTCCGGCTGGGAGAAGTCGCCCCCGGAGCTTGTCAGGTGGTTCGAGGACATTACGTCGGGCATCGATGGAATCGAACGCCGGCAGATGTTCGGCTATCCGGCCGCCTTTGCGAACGGCTACATGTTCACCGGGCTTCACCAGACGAACTGGGTGATCCGCCTGCCGGGTGACGCCTTCGACGAGCTCCAGTCCCTGGGTGGCCGTCCCTTCGAGCCGATGGCTGGCCGGCCGATGTCCGGATTCCTCGCCTTTCCACCCGAGCTCGTGGACGGGGGAGCATCTGCCCTAGGGCCATGGCTCGAGCGGGCGCTCGATTACGTGCGGTCGCTTCCGCCCAAAGAGTCAGGTCGCAAGTCGCGCTGAACCGATCAATGGGAGAGGTGATCGCGGAACCGCGACCAGAACCACGAGTCGCGCGCCAGCGCGTCCAGGCGGCTGATGTCGATCTCCGCGACCGGGCACATGCCATGGACAAAGCGGCCGGACTGGCGGTCGACACGCCCGACAAAGGGTCGGTGACAGTACGGACACCAGAGCGCCATCGGACGAGTGAACGCGCGCACCGAATCAGTGGCCATTCCCTGATTTCATCCGCTTTCGGAGCCGCTGCCGGCCGGTCGCCGCGCGACATCCTGGAGAGCCTAGAGCGAGGCGACGTCGAAGCGCATCGCGGGTCCTGGTCCGCGGCTTTCACCCGCGTTGATTCGCGACACCGCCTGACGATGCGCGAGTCAGGCTCGTCCCTGGCGGCATGCCACGGCCTTGCAACAGGAACAAACGAAGCGCAAGCGTCCCTGGGCCCGGTTCGCGGGAGACTCGGTGGCGTGCCGAACCCACCGCCCGTGACGACGCCGAAGCACTCCGCGACCGTCGAGCTCGGGTCCACCGCAGCCAAATGACCGGGGAGATTCCGCCATCGGCGGATCCGAGTCGGCTGCCCGAGATCGGCCTCGCCGTGGCCGGCCGCGGTGGCGGCCTCGACGACCTTCGATCCCTTGCCGCCCGCTGTCGAGGGTGCGACCTCTGGGAGCGGGCGACCCAAACGGTCTTCGGCGAGGGATCGTCCGACGCGCGAGTGATGCTGGTCGGTGAGCAGCCGGGCGACCAGGAGGACCTCGCCGGTCACCCGTTTGTCGGTCCGGCCGGGAAGGTCCTCGACAGGGCGCTCGCAGAAGCCGGGATCGACCGTGAGCGAGCCTTCGTGACGAACGTCGTGAAGCACTTCAAGTGGCGTCCGTCGGGCAAGCGCCGGCTCCACGATCGCCCCAACGCGCGACAGATCCGTGCCTGCCGACCGTGGCTTGACGCCGAGCTGGGCGTGGTTCGACCGGCTGCCCTGGTGCTGCTCGGCGCAACGGCCGCCAAGTCGATCATCGGGCCGGACGTTCGCGTGTCGGACGCTGCGGAGCCGATCGAGTCGGACCTTGCGCCGCTGGTCCTCGCGACGATCCATCCCTCGGCGGTCCTGCGCTCCGTGGACAGCGAGGCGCGGGAGGCCACGTTCCGGCGGCTGGTGGGCGACCTGCACCTCGTTGGCGACTGGATGCGCTCCGCCGGACGGGCGGACCTGGATCCGGCTACACCTCCGACGCCGGGATCGCCACCGTGAACGTCGAGCCGCGGCCCTCCTCGCTCTGAACCCAGACGCGGCCGCCGTGGGCCTCGGCGATGTGGCGGACGATCGCGAGACCGAGACCGGTCCCGCCGCGCACCCCGGCGCGCGCCTTGTCGACCTTGTAGAAGCGTTCAAAGACGCGATCGAGCTCGCTGCGCGGGATACCGATGCCCTCGTCCTCGACCGACAGCCGGATCTGCCCGTCGTCGCGCCGTGCCCGGAGCGTCACCGCACCGCCCGCGTCGGAGAACTTCACGGCGTTGTGCAGCAGGTTGATCAGCAGCTGGCCGAGCCGGTCCTCGTCTCCTCGCACGGGTGGCAGCTCGTCCTCGACGTCGGCTCGGAGCGTCACGCCCTGCCGCTCCGCGAACAGCGCGAGGCGCTCCACGGAGGCTCGAACGAGCTGTCCGACGTCGACCTGCGAGAGGTGGAGCGGCGCGCTGCCCTGCTCGATCCTGGACAGGTCGAGCAGCTCGTTGACCATCTGGACCAGGTGACCTGTCTCGACGTCGATCTTCACGATGCCGTCGCGGATGCGCGGCGGTAGCTCGGACCCGTCGAGGTCTCGGGCGAGGGTCTCGGTCAGCAAACGGACGGTCGTGAGCGGAGTCCGCAGCTCATGGGACAGGTTGTCGATGAACTCGGCACGGATCCGCTGCAGCCGTCGCAGCTCGGAGACGTCCTCGATCACGAGCCACAGCCCCTCGATCGGCGATCGCCTCGCGCGGACGATCAGCGTCTGCTGCCCGTCGCCCCCCGCGATTTCCCCGTTCGCCCAGCCGACTTCGTGGGCTCGGCGGGCCAGTGATTCGATCCGATGGTCGCCGAGTGCCTCGATCGCGCTGAGGCCGACAAGCTCGCCCGACGCGCGATCGAGGAAGACATGGGCGGCCTCGTTCGCCGCCGCG
>DASXSA010000077.1:0-10391 GCA_036506235.1 Candidatus Limnocylindrales bacterium
GTATGCGTCGTCGCACCGCCCAGCCGCTCAGGATCGACGTCCTCGTGTGTCACCGTGCGCACGACGTTCGGTCCGGTCACGAACATGTAGCTCGTCCCCTCCGCCATGATCGTGAAGTCCGTGATCGCCGGCGAATAGACCGCGCCTCCGGCGCACGGACCGAGGATCACCGAGAGCTGGGGCACGACACCCGATGCGAGCGTGTTGCGCAGGAAGATTTCCGCATAGCCCCCGAGCGACACCACGCCTTCCTGGATCCTGGCGCCGCCGGAGTCGTTCAGGCCGATGATCGGAGCGCCGACCTTCATGGCAAGGTCCATCACCTTGCACACCTTTTCGGCGTATGCCTCGGACAGCGAGCCCCCGAAAACCGTGAAGTCCTGGGAGAAGACGAAGACGAGCCGGCCGTCGATGGTGCCATGACCCGTGACGACGCCGTCGCCGAGGATGACCTGCTCGTCCAGACCGAAGCCGGTCGAGCGATGCGTCACGAACGCGTCGAGCTCGACGAACGAATCGGGATCCAGCAGCAGGTCGAGACGCTCCCGTGCCGTCAGCTTGCCTCGAGCGTGCTGCTGTTCGATACGCGCTTGTCCACCGCCCAGCTTCGCATCGCCCCGCATCGCTACCAGGCGAGCGATCCGCTCCTCGCTTGACGGCACGGCTGCCCTCCCGACGCTGAACATGGGGACGCTGTCTTTGTGCACAGACAGTCGCCGAGGTGGCCGAGAATGATAGTGGCTGGGCAATTCGACTTCGGCGCTGGAGTCACCGGATATCCACAGAAATGGTGAACAAGTCCGCGCTTCTGTGGATAAAGAGGCTGTCGAGTCGTCGCGCGGCTGGAGTAGCATGAGTCATCCCGCCCCGCCGTTCGGCACGCTTGCCAGACGACGCCCCGAGACGTAACGAGAGGTGACGCCCCGGTGACGAATGTGATTGCGATCGCCAACCAGAAGGGCGGTGTTGGCAAGACAACCACGGCCATCAATCTCGCCGGCGCGCTCTCGGAAGAAGGGTTCCGAGTTCTGTGCATCGACATGGACCCCCAGGCCAACCTGACGGCCGGACTCGGGATCAACCTCAACACCGTCGATCGATCGATGGCGGACGTCCTGGCCGATGGGCGGGCGACGCTTGACGAGGTGATCCTGCCGACGGAAACCGCCGGCATCGACGTGGCTCCGGCGAACATCGACCTCGCGGCCACGGAGGGCGAGCTATTCACCGCGCTGGGACGCGAACAGGCGCTGCGCGATGCGCTCGATGGGCGGCTCGAGGGCCGCTACGATTTCGCGCTCATCGACTGCCCACCGAACCTCGGCCTGCTGACCGTGAACGGGCTCGTCGCCGCCGACGGTGTGATCATCCCCGTCCAGACCCAGTACTACGCCATGAAGGGTCTCAACAACCTGGTCAAGGTGATCAACACGATCCGTCTCAAGCTCAACCGGAACCTGCGCATCCTGGGCCTGCTGCCGACGTTCTTCGACGGTCGCACGCTGCTCGCGCGCGACATGCTCGACGAGCTGCGCGTCGTGGGCGACCACCACGTCTTCAACAGCATCATCAAGACCACCGTGAAGCTTGGTGAAGCGCCGCTCGCGGGCAGGCCGATCACGGTTTATGCAGGGGCATCAGAAGCAGCGCGCACGTACCGGGACCTGGCGCGGGAGGTAATCGACCTTGGCTAGGCCCGACTTCCGTGGCGCCGCGGCACGGCGCCTGTCCGAGGAGCGCGAGCTTTCTCCAGCAATCATCAGTCTGCTGTCACCGGATCAGACCGGTCGCAGCACCGGTGTCCGCCATGTCCCCGTCCACCAGATCGAGCCAAACCCCGAGCAGCCGCGACTGTCGATCGACCAGGAATCGCTCGACGAGCTCACCGCGTCGATCCGCGAGCACGGCGTGCTGCAGCCCATTCTCGTGCGGCCACTCGGCGGCAACCGGTTCCAGCTCGTCGCCGGTGAGCGCCGCTGGCGCGCGTCGCAGGCTGCCGGGCTCGGCACCATCCCGGCGCTCGTGGAGGAGCTCGACGACGACACGGCGCTCGAGATCTCGATCATCGAGAATCTGCAGCGCGAGGACCTCTCGCCTCTCGATGAGGCCTCGATGTACGACCGGATGATCCGGGAGCATGGCTACAGCGTCCGCCGTCTGGCCCAGAAGCTGGGCAAGGACAAGGGCTACCTCGAAAACCGGCTCAGGCTCGCTGATGCCCCCGAAGAGGTGCGCGCGCTGGTGTCTGTGCGCAAAGACACCCTGTCCCACGCCTACGAGCTGCTGAAGGTCGACGATCCGCGCAAGCGGCGCAAGCTGGCCGAGCAGGTCGCGCGCGGTGAGCTCTCGCTCGTGAAGCTGCGCGAGAGGATCGAGGGGCGCGCGAGGCGAACGGTGATCGAGGTCGAGGACGAAAGCGACGCTGCCGAGAGCAACGGCCTGGGCGGCGGAAACGGGTTCCACGGTGCGGAGCACGACCCCGTAAGCGCCGAAGCCGAAGCCGCCTGGACGGGTGTCCGAGTGCAGAAGGCCCTGACGGACGAGTCCCTGGTTGCTGCGAAGCAGCAGCTGGCGACCGCGGTCGAGGACCTGGTCGACGTCCTCCGCGGCCCCGACGTCCTCGAGAACATCGCGGAGGTCGACCGCTCGAACCTGGCGAAGTACCTCACGATTGCCAAGCTGAAGCTCGAGAACGCGATCACGCTGGTCCGGCGCGCCGAGACCTGACCGGCCGTCCGCCCGGTCAATCGATGGCCGGCCGCCAACCGGCCATCCGGCGGCTGGCTACAACACCGACGCCATCACCATTGCGGCCACCCAGCCGGCGGCCAGCAAGCCGACCCCGGCGGCCTGCAGCTCCCAGCCGCGCTCGCGGGTTTCCGGTCGCGCTCGCGCGCTGAGGCCGACCCCGGCCATCACCAACGCAATCCCGAGGCCAACGAGAATCAGGCTCGCCCCGGCCTGCTCCGCGGCGAGCAGCGCAATGGACGAAAGGCCAACGACGACGAGCACGACCTCGAGCGTGGCGATGAGCCGCCAGGCGACCGTCGGGCCAAGGCGTACCACGGGTGACGCAACCCCTCCGCGCGCATCGGCCTCGTAGTCGGCCAGCCCGTTCGCGAGAGCGAGCGCCAGTCCCGCGACGGCGGCCAGGCCCATGAGGAGGACGAGCCCGCCGGACACTGCCCTGCCGGCGCCCAGCCACGCGAAGAGCGGCAGAAGTGGAAGACCTGCCGACCAGGCCAGCCAGGAAAACGCGGTCCCCTTCAGCCAAAGGTCGTAGGCGTAGCCGCAGCCCACGCCGAGCAACGCGACGAGGAGGACGGACGGCCCGCTGAGCGCGGCCAGGACCAGGCCCCCCACGAGGCAGGCGCCGGTGACAACCGAAGCCTCGCGCCGGGTCACCTCCCCGCGCGGGATGGGTTTGTCGGGCTGGGTCTCCTGGTCGACGGGCGCGTCGGCCAGGTCGTTCAGGGCCCCGATCGAGCACTGGAGCAGGAACATGGCGAGCCCGAGCCGAACCGCGGCCGCCGGATCGCCCCCGGCGATCGCCACCAGCACTCCCGTGACCAGCCCATCGAGGGCGGACGGGAAGCCGTGGAGGAGGCGAAGCACCCCCCGGACGCGGACCAGGCTGGACCGCGCAGCGGGTTCGCCGGACCCTCGGGCGAGGGTCTCAGACGTAGACGAGGTCCTCGAAGTTCTCGACGAGGTAGGCGATCAGGCGCTCGCGACCATCCGAGGCCTGTGAACGGATGCCCTGAACGAGCGCCCAGAGGGTGACCGCCGGGACCATGAGCCGACCAGTTGCATCCCGGCCGAGGCTCGCTGGCGGCCCGCCTCCTGCGGCGTACACGCGCTCGAGCGAGCGGTCGTCGAGGCCGGCGGCCTTCCGGAAGTCGGCCAGGACCTTCAGTACTCCCTTCCGGATCGCCACGTCGCGCATGAGCTCGGCCGCCCAGGTGTCGATCTGCTCGTCGCTCTGCTCGTCCAGGCGCTGCCGATACTCAGTGGGGTTGGCGGAGAGTCCTGTGCCGGCCACGTGTCCTCCTGCGTGGGCCGAGTATCGCACGGCCCAACGCCCGCACGTCTCGCGCGGTTATGAACATGCGTTCTAATCACGTATCCTGCGGACGCGAGCCCTCGGGCCACTCGTTGAAGACCTCCGTCAGCCAGCGGCCGAACGGACCCGGCGGTGGACGGTCGGCGAAGTCGGCGAGGAGACCGTGCAGCTCCGTCCACGTTCTCGCGGTCAGTGCCTCGACCGTCTCCCGCGTCGGCCGGCCGGTGGCCTCGATCGGCTCGCCGATGCGGACGCGCACGACTCTCCCGAACCCCAGCCAGCCTGTTCCGTTGATGGCCACCGGGACAATCGGTCGCCTGGACCGCAAGGCGAAGAACGCGGCGCCTTCGTTGAGCGGCAGGAGCGCCCCTTCTCCGCGGTGGATCCGACCCTCGGCGGCGATCGCGAGGCTGCCGCCGGCATCGAAGACCGCCTGCACCCGGCGGGTCGCCTCGAGCAGGTCGTTCTTGCCGGGCTTGTAAGGCACGGCCGTGCCAACCCAGCTCATGAGCCGGTTCCGGCCGCCCTTCGACATGTCCTCCTCCTTCGGTCCGAAGAAGTACAGCCGTGGCCGCCCCGGCAGGCAGGTCATGAGGATGAATGGGTCGACCCAGTTCTGGTGACTGAAGCAGTACAGGCACGGCTCGGAGGGCAGACGCTCGAGGCCCTCGACCCTCAGGCGGACGAACGCCCGGCACAGCACGGTTGCCGCTGCGCGCGCCAGCCAGTAGCGGATGGCCCGGCGGATCGGATTGACGGGTGGCCCCGGGAGATGCGGACGACGCGCCTTCCCGATCACGGCCCGGCCCTGGCGATCTCGCGCAGCCGCCGGCCCTGGGCGTCATCAGCCTCATCGAGCGCGGCCGGAAGGTCAGCGGGGACCAGGAGCCGGCGCGCGAGGAGGAGCCACAGGACAAGGACGCCGTAGAGCGCGATCGAGGCGAGCGGCGTCGCGTATGCCGCAGCCCGACCACCGCCAAGGAGAACCGCATCCACGAGCGCCTGGAAAGCAGCGCTGCCACCCCACAGCAGAAGCAACAGGCGGTCGAGCCGACCAAGGCGCTCGAGCGTCAGATCCGGGCTTTCCAGCGCGAGCAGCGTGCCGACCGCCACGAGCGACGGGACCTGGTTCCAGAGCGAGTTCTTTGGTGCACCCGCGATCGCGGCGATGAGCACGAAAGCCGATGCCAGTGCTACACCGCGCGGGAGCGACAGCGCATGCCGCGCCAGCCACAGGACGCCGAGCGTCGCTACGGCCAGCACCGCGATCAGGACAGCCGACAGGCTCTCGGCGGGCGCGCCGCCGGGGAACAGCGCCGAGGTCTGGTCGGTGCTGAGGACGAGGCGGCTGGCGAAGCCGTTCAGAGACTGGTTCGTCCAGTAGGCGTCGGGCGCGAGCAGCGAGCCAAGCCCGGCGACTCCCTGCGAGGCACCGGGGGCCAGGACCGCCGCCAATAGCAGCGAGCCGCCAAACGCGAGGGTCAGCGCGGCGGCCATGACGAGCCGGCGTCCGAGCACGAGCGGAACCGCGACAGCGATCGGGTACAGCTTGACGACGCCGGCGACCCCGAGCGCCAGGCCGGAGGTCACCTCAGCCAGTCCCGAGGCGACAGAGGTCGCGCGCTCGCCGCGCCGGGCGGCCTCCGCCACGAGCGTGGCGAACCCGATCGCGATCAACACGCCAACCGCGAGGTTCGCCTGGCCGACGAAGACGGAACCGAGCACCGGCGGGTAGACACCAGACCCGAAGGCGGCAAGCCGACGCCGTGAGGGCGCGGCATCCCGGAGCCAGCGCTGAAGCCACCAGCCGACGGCGAGCCCGAACGCCAGGACCGACCCCATGCTGAACAGCCATGCCGACGCCTCGAACGGCAATGCGGCGAGTGGGACCATCGCGAGCGCGAACGGCGGCAGGTAGCTGTATCCACCGCCCACCAGGAACTCGAGGTTTTCCTGCCGGGCGAGCTCCCTCAGCGCGCCCAGGTCGTACGGGTTGCCTCCGCTGGCCACCAGCCGGCCCGCCAGCCAGTAGTCGTGGTAGTCGTTGAATCGCATCGACGGTTGCTGGGCGACGACGACCGTCAATGCCAGGATCGGCCCGAGCATCGCGAGGCCGGCGAGGATCGCGAACTCCCGTGCGCTCTTCACAGCGGAGGCGAGGCTAGCACGGCGCCTGGGTGCGTCAGCCGTCAGAATGGTCGCGCGCGACGGGTCGGGAGGGAGGCAGGATGCGCGTCAACCGCGGGCTGCTCAACTGGGGGATCTTCCTGATCCTCCTCGGCGGGATCCCTGCGCTGGTCCAGCTCGGTGTGCTCGATCCGGCGGCGCTCGTCGGCGCCTGGCGGTTGTGGCCGCTGATCATCGTGGGGCTCGGGCTCGGGTTGCTCCTCCGGAGGACGTCGCTCGAGTTCCTGGGTGGCCTCCTCGTCGCCGCGACGCTGGGGGTCATGCTCGGCAGCCTCATCGCCGCTGGGCCGGCGTTCGCCGGACTGGGTCGCGACTGCGGGCGCGGCGAGGGCGGCAAGCCGTTCCCAGACCAGACCGGCTCGTTCGCCGGGGACCGGGCGTCGGTCGTGCTTCGGGCAACCTGCCGCAGCACGACGATCTCGACGGCGGACGGTGCCGGCTGGAGCGTCGCCGGGTCGAGCCGGGACGGTGCCCCGCCGAGCGTCAGTGCCTCGGCCGGCTCGCTGACCGTCCGAAGCGATTCGGAGCGCGGCGACATCCTGCCCTTCCTCGATGGCGCCGGCAGTCCTGGCGCCTGGCGCATCGGCCTCCCGCGCCAGCCCACGGTCGATCTCTCGGCGACGTCGGACTTCGGCGACCTCACGGCTGACCTGAGCGGCGCCAGGGTCGGGAACCTGTCTGTGACGGTCAACTTCGGCCAGGCGGATCTGGGCCTGGCGGGAGCGACCGTGCAGAGCGTGTCGATCACCTCGAACTTCGGTTCAACCGTGCTCCGCGTGCCCAAAGAGGCGTCCTTCCACGGCTCGATTACGGCGAACTTCGGTTCCCTCGAGCTGTGCGTCCCGTCGGCCGTCGGCCTGCGGATCACCGTCGGCGGAGGCGCGTTCTCATCGACAGATTTCGGCGATCGGGGCATGACCAAGGCCGGCAATACGTGGACGACGCCCGGGTACGATGCGGCCGCCGCGAAGGTCGACCTGTCGACGACGGCGAACTTCGGCAACGTCGAGCTCCACGGAGAGAACTGCCAGTGACCGGGATGGAACCGGGATGAACGGGCGGCTGTATCGATCGCGGGACGAACGGATGCTCGCCGGCGTGGCCGGCGGGATCGCCGACTGGCTGGACATCGATCCTGCGATCGTCCGGCTGGGCTGGGTGATCGCCGCGGTACTCACCCAGGGTCTGGCTGTCCTCGTCTACATCGCGATGGTCTTCGTCATCCCCGAGGAGCCATGGGCTCCATCGACCCCGTTCGGGTCCGTGCCGGCTCCCGGGGGAGGGGCGGCCCCGCCGGCCACGGGCGCTCCCGCGCCGGGCACGGGGCCCGCCGATCACCCCGCCTCGGCGCCATCGACGCCGGCAACGACGCCGATCCCGGCGTGGCAACCGGGTGCGGACGACTGGCGGGAGGCGCGCCGGCGGGAGCGGGAAGCTCGGCGAGCTGCGAGAGGAGCACGCGGAGCCCGGGGCGAGGACGGTCCGGGACGCGGCGTCGTCGTGCTCGGCGTCCTGCTGGTTGCCGCCGGCGTCTACTTTCTCGTCCGCGACTATCTGCCGCCCATCCGCTGGGATGTCGTGTGGCCCGCCGCGCTCGTGCTGCTGGGGATCGTGCTGATCGTCCGGGCGCTCGATCTCGGCGGCCGCGGTTCGCCGCCCACGTCGCCCAGCCCGTAGCGGAGAGGAGCGCCACATCAGCGGCTCTCTCACGCCATACGTGCTGCTGGGGAGCGGCGCGGCGGTGGTTGCCGGCCTGACGCTCCTCGCGCGCGGCATGGCGGGCTACCGCCGGGCGGCCCTCATCTCGGATGTCTCGACGTCGCGCGTCGCCTCGCTGGCCGTCGGCGAGGTGCGCGTTTCGGGAGTGGTGGAGCCGGCCGAGCTGTCGCTCGTATCACCGCTGCAGAGCGAGCGCTGCGTCTACTACCTGGCGCGCATCACCGAGACGCGCGATCGCGACCGCCACACGGTGTTCAACGAGGAGCGGGCGGTGGGATTTCGCGTTCGTGACGAGACCGGCACGGTCCGCATCTTCCCGCGGGGCGCGCGCTGGGATTTGCCGTGGCGCCTCGACGAGCACGACGGTGCATTCAGCTCCGCCATGGGACTGCGCATGCGCAGCGGTCCCGCGATCCAGGTCGGCGAGCTCGATCGCCAGGTGCAGATCGCGAACCTGCTCACGGTCCACCAACCCACCGACCTGCCCGACACCCCGCGGCCGATCGGCGACATCTTCTCCGTCGCCATGCCAACGATGGGCGGCCGCGAGCGGCACTACCAGGAGGCCCGCATCCAGGTCGGCGACCAGGTCACGATCGTGGGAACCGCCCGACCCTTCGACCAGCTGCCGGACCCGACCGGTGCCGACGCGGACTCCGTCGATGGGGACCTCACGAGCGATCCAGAGATCGAAGCCGACCTGGCGGCCGCGCGGGAGGCAGGCGTCCTCGCCGCCACGCCCGCAGACGCGTGGGGCAACGCCGCGATCCCCGGTTTCGGAATCGGCCATCCAACACGGGCGCCCCACCTGGATCCGGATGCCCGGCCGGAGCCCGTCGCCGACGCGGCGACATCTGAGAAGATCGCGCGGATGTTCGACATCGCCCCCGAGGAGCTCGTGGTCGCCGCGGCACCGGAATGCCCACTCCTCATCGCCCAGGGCGGGCCCGGAGCGGCTGAGGCGCGCAATCAGGGCCAGTTCGTCATGGGCCTCCTGGGAGCCCTTCTTGCAATCGGCGCGGTGTTCGTCCTGGCCTTCGAGCTGACGGGCGGGATACGGCTTTGACCACGTTCGAGGCAGCCGCGCTCTTTGCCGTCGCCGTAGCCGTCGTGATCGTCGGCTTCATCGCGCTGACGACGTACAACGACGTGATCGCCCTCCGTCAGCGGATCGACAAGGCGTGGGCGAACGTCGACGTGGCGCTCAAGCAGCGCCACGACGAGCTCCCCAACGTGGTCAATGCGGTCCGCGATCTCATGGCCTACGAGCGAGGCGTGCTGGAAAACGTCACCCGCCTCCGGGCGGCGTACTCCCCGACCGCCCCGATCGAGGCCCAGGCCGCAACATCGGAGGCCACCACCGCGGCCGTCAAGCAGCTGTTCGCGGTCGTCGAGAACTATCCCCAGGTCCGCTCCCAGCAGAACGTGCTCGACCTGCAGAACGAGATCGAGCGCCTCGAGGAGGTCATCGCCGACCGGCGCGAGTTCTACAACGACACGGTCTACCGCTACAACACGCGGATCGGCCAGCTGCCTGCCCTGCTCCTCACCGCGATCCTCGGGTGGGAGGCACGTCCGTTCTTCCGCGCGCCGCCCGAGGACGTCGCACGGCCGAACGTCGAGCTCCGGCCCGCCTGAAGCGACCCGACGAGAACCGGGTCGCCCAAGCCCCGGTCAGGACGGCGTTTCCGGGGCCCGCGGGTCAGCCCCCGGCGGCCTCCGACTCCGCCAGCGCGATGAGCCGATTCGCGTCGGCGATGAACGACTTGGCGAGCTGCTCGTTGAGCGCAATGTCATGGAAGGCGGAGTTCGTGAGTGCGCTCTTGATCCCGGTCGCGAGCGCGTCCCGCTGGAGAGTCCAGCTCGCGATCCGGTTCTCGAGCGTCGCGTACGTCGCATCGCCCGGCGAATCGCTCGCCAGCGCGCGAGTGGAGACCTTCAGTACGGCCATGCTGAACGAGCCGAACGTCGCGTTGAGCTGCTTGTAGACCGAAGCGAGCCGCTGCCACGTCTCGCGATGCGCCCTGAGCGCCTGGGGCACCGCCCAGTCGTAGAGCGGCTCAACGATGACGCGGCCGTCGTTGACGTAGTCATCGGTCAGCCCCAGCAGCGCCAGCATGGTCGGCCGGTAGTCGGTGTGATCGGTCCATACCGAATCGACCTCCCCCATCTTCCGCACACCGGGCCCGACGAAGCCCACCCAGGTGGACGCGATGTCGTCCTGGATGTCGCCGTGGTTCCAGGCGAAGCTCTGGTTCGTCCGCGCCGGGATGAAGGCGCACTCCGCCTGCGTGGCGCAGTTGCCGCCACCGGTCGCGAAGAGGAACCAATCGGGATCCGCGAATAACGTGAACGTCGGCGTCCGGTTGGGATCGGCCGTGACCATGTGCAGCGTCTTTTCCGCGATGGGATCGGCCAGCGC
>DASXSA010000078.1:0-6919 GCA_036506235.1 Candidatus Limnocylindrales bacterium
GCTTCGAGCTCGGGGAGGAGCTGTGAGCAAGACGATCCCGGCACCGGCCGAAACGTCCGTCCTTGGGCAGGCCTCGACCGGCGACCTGCGCTACCGGCGGATCCTGCTGAAGCTGTCCGGTGAGGCGCTCCTCGGCAATCGCCCGTACGGTGTCGATCCGGAGTTCTGTGCGTTCGTCGCCCGCCAGGTCGCGGAGGTCCAGCGGCTCGGCGTCGAGATCGGGATCGTGGTCGGAGGCGGCAACATCTTCCGCGGCCTCGCCGCCGCGGCGGCCGGCATGGACCGCGCGACCGGCGACTTCATCGGCATGCTCGCCACCGCGATGAATGCGCTGGCACTCCAGGACTCGATCGAGCGGGCCGGGGTCCCGACTCGTGTCATGAGCGCGATCATGATGAACGAGGTCGCCGAGCCCTACATCCGACGGCGGGCCGTGCGCCACCTGGAGAAGGGCCGCGTCGTGATCTTCGCAGCAGGCACCGGCAATCCGTACTTCACCACCGACACGGCGGCAGCCCTGCGAGCCGTCGAGATCGGCGCCGAGGTGATCCTCAAGGCGACCAAGGTCGACGGCGTGTACGACTCGGATCCCCTCATCAATCCACGGGCGCGACGGTATGACCGCCTGACCTACGAGGACGTCCTGCGCGACCGCCTGCAGGTGCTCGACGCCACGGCCGTCTCGCTGTGCATGGAGAACGATCTGCCGATCGTGGTCTTCGACCTGAACAAGGAGGACAACATCACGCGCGTTGCGCGCGGCGAGGCGGTCGGCACGTTGATCACCAGCACGCCTGTGAACCACCGATGAGCACCGAGGTCCTGACCTCCACCGAACGGAAGATGGCGCGGGCGGTCGAGGCAATGGAGCGGGACTTCCAGGGGATCCGAACCGGCCGCGCATCGACCAGCCTGGTCGAGCGGATCCACGTCGAGTACTACGGGACCCAGACGCCGCTCAACCAGCTGGCCGGCATCAGCGTGCCGGAGCCCCACCAGATCGTGATCCAGCCGTGGGACCGGAGCGTGCTGGGCGCGATCGAAAAGGCGATCCAGAAGAGCGATATCGGGCTGGTCCCGAACGTGGATGCCACCGTGGTGCGACTCAACCTCCCGCCCCTCACCGAGGAACGTCGCAGGGACCTCGTTCGGGTCGTCCACAAGCGGATGGAGGAGGCCCGGGTGGAGATCCGGAACTTCCGCCGCGAGGCCGCCGACGAGCTCCGGAAGGAAGAACGCGAAGGCCGAATGGGCTCGGACGAGGCGCATCGCGAGCTCGAGACGCTCCAGAAGGCGACCGACCGCTTCATCTCCGCGGTCGACGCCACCGGCAGCCAGAAGGAACAGGAGGTCATGGAGGTCTAGTGGCCCGCGGCCCCGTCGCACGCCCCACGGACGCTCCGCCGATCGCCCACGCCCCGCGCTCGAGCGGTGCGGGTGACGAAACAAGCTTCTCGACCACCGACGTGGACCACCTTCTGCCGCCGGAGGAGCTGCCCCACCACGTCGCAATCATCATGGACGGCAACCGGCGCTGGGCGAAGCGGCAGGGGATCTCGGAGGTGGAGGGTCACGCGGCGGGTGTCGAGGCCATTCGCGGCCTCCTCAAACACGTCGTCCGGCGCGGACTTTCCGTCCTGACCCTGTACGCGTTCAGCCGCGAGAACTGGGCGCGCTCCGACGACGAAGTTGCCGGGCTGTTCTCGCTGCTCGAGCAGGCGATCCGCAGCGAGACGCCGGAGTTGCAGGCCCAGGGCGTGCGCGTGCGACTGCTCGGTCGGCTCGAGGAGCTGCCCGCAGCGACCCGGCGCTCCATCGAGGGCGCCCTGGCCGCGACGGCCGGGGGCGATCGGCTTCAGCTCAACATCGCCTTCAACTACGCCGGCCGCACGGAGCTGGTGGACGCCTTCCGCCGCGTCGCGGCGAGCGGCGTCGCCCCGGACGCAATCGACGAAGCGACGATCTCGGAGGCGCTGTACACGGCGGGCATGCCGGATCCGGATCTCGTGATCCGGACGGGTGGCGAGCAGCGCATGTCGAACTTCCTGATCTGGCAGAGCGCCTACGCAGAGTTCTACTTCTGTCCGTTGCTGTGGCCGGACTTCGGCCCTGAGGCCCTTGACGCGGCTCTTCTCGAGTTCGCTCGTCGAACGCGTCGCTTCGGCCGCTAGCTCGCGGAGCGGCTGGCCGATGCTCCGCCAGCGCGTCCTGAGCGCCGCGCTCCTCGTCCCGCCGCTCGTTCTCGTGCTCATCCTGGGCGAGCCGTGGATCACGCTCGTGATCGGCCTCGTCGCGTTGCTGGCAGCCGTGGAGGCGTTCCGGCTCCTCCGCGCGGCGGGTCAGCCCGTGCTCGTTCCGGTCGGCATCCTGTTCGCGGTGGCGCTGGCGGTCGCCATTGGTGCCAGCCCGTTACTGCCGGGTGCAGCCCTCCTGGCGGTCTCGCTCACGGTTGTTCTCGCGGCGATTGCCGCGTTCCGCCAGGAGGATCCGCGGGAAGGTCTGTCGGCGTGGGCGATGACCGTTTTCGGGGCAATCTACGTCGCCCAGATCGGATTCGTGGCCCGAGCCGGCAGCCTCGCTCCCGAGCTGTCGTCGAGCGCGCCGCTCGCCGCGTGGGGCAACGAGCGTGCCTGGATCCTGGTGCTGCTGCTTGCGGTCTGGTCGTACGACACGGGCGCCTACTTCGCGGGTCGCAGGTTCGGCCGCGCCCGGTTCCTAATCCACATCTCCCCGTCGAAGACGTACGCGGGGGTCGTGGGAGGAGTCCTCGCCGCGACGATCGTCGTCGGGATCGTGCTCGCGGCGATCGGCCAGTCACCGGCGCTCGCGCTGGTCCTGGGACCGCTCGTGTCGGCCGCGGCCCAGGCGGGTGACCTGGCCGAGTCGATGCTGAAGCGGGCGGCCGGCGCGAAGGACTCGGGAACCCTCATCCCCGGTCACGGCGGCATCCTCGACCGCGTGGATTCCTTCCTGTTCGCGGCGCCGGTGCTGGCATTCTGTGTCGCGACGTTCGTCCGCTGACCCCCGCACGGGTGTCGCCGTCCTCGGCTCGACCGGCTCGATCGGTCGACAGACGCTCGACGTTCTCGAGGGCCTGACCCCGACCCACAGGCTCGTGGCGCTTGCGGCCGGACGGAACGCCGATCTCCTGGCCGAGCAGGCTCGCCGTTTCCGACCCACGATCGTGGGCCTGACCGAAGACGTTGCGCACGCCATCGACACGCTGCCCGCCGCCACCCAATTCGTGCAGGGCGATCAGACGCTCGAGGAGCTCGCGACCCGGGACGACGTCGACGTCGTCGTCGTCGGGACCAGCGGCGTCGTGAGTCTCAGGCCTGTCCTGGCGGCGCTCGCCGCGGGCAAGGTTGTGGCAACCGCGAACAAGGAGACGCTGGTCGCCGGCGGTCACCTTGTCATGCCCCTGGCTCGCGCGCGCGCTGCAGACGTCGCCGCGACGCGTCCGACGCACGCCCTGGCCACGCCGCTAGGCTGGCTGCGGCCGATCGATTCAGAGCACTCTGCGATCTGGCAATGCCTGGTCGGCGAGCGCATGTCGCAGGTCGCGCGACTCACCCTGACTGCTTCGGGCGGCCCGTTCCTGGACGAGCCCGCCGATCTCGAGTCCGTGACTCCCGAGCAGGCCCTGGTCCATCCAACGTGGCGCATGGGCGCCAAGGTGACCATCGACTCCGCGACTCTCGCCAACAAGGGCCTGGAGGTGATCGAGGCGCACTGGCTGTACGATGCTGCCTACGAGGACATCGACGTCCTGATCCATCCCCAGAGCGTCGTCCACTCGGCTGTCACGTTCGTGGACGGCTCGTTGAAAGCGCAGCTGGGGATCCCCGACATGCACATCCCGATCCAGTACGCCATCACGCACCCGGAACGCGCTCCATCGCCTGTGGCCGCCGTCGATCTCGCGCAGGTCGGGAGGCTCACTTTCCGCAGGCCGGACGAGTCGCGTTTCCCCGCGCTCCGTATCGCACGCGAGGCCGGCCGCTCTGGTCCATGGGCGAGCGCTGCCCTAATCGCGGCCGACGACGTCGCCGTGGACCACTTCCTCGCGGGACGGCTGCCCTTCACCGGGATCGCCCGGTTGCTCGACGACGCGGTTGACCGCTTCGCGCGCGCGGACGCCACGGACCCGGGAATGGAGGAGCTCGAAGCGCTCGATACGGAGGTCCGGGCCGCGTTTCGGAAAGCGCCGGTGGTCGCCCGATGACCGACGCCCTGACCGGAGCTCTCCAGAGCGCAATCACGCTCGCCTTGTTCCTGCTGATCCTGGGCGTCCTTGTGGTCGTCCACGAATTCGGCCACTTCGCGGTCGCCCGGCTTGCCGGCGTGCGCGTGCTGGAGTTCGGGATCGGATTCCCGCCACGCGCGAAAGTGCTGCGCTCCGAGGGCGAAACGCTCTACACGCTCAACTGGCTGCCTTTCGGAGGGTTCGTCAGGCTGGAGGGCGAGGACGGCAGCTCCGACGACCCCCGCGCCTTCTCACGCGCCCCATTGCTCACCCGGCTCCTGATCCTGGTCGCCGGCGTGGTGATGAACCTTTTGCTCGCGTTCCTGATCATGTTCGCGATCGCATGGATCGCGAACCCGACCCGCGGCATCCAGTTCGGGGGCGTGCAGCCGGGTTCACCAGCTGAGCAGGCCGGTCTCCAGCGCGGCGACACGATCGTTTCACTCAACGGGCAGTACTACGACGCGTATGGGGGCACGAGCCTGGTCGAGGACATCCGGGAGCACGCAGGCATGCAGGTCACGCTCGGCGTTCGCCATCCCGATGGTCGCCTCGAGCAGGTCCCGGTCACGCTGCGGCCGGCGGACAAGGTGGACGCCGAGCATGGCGCGCTCGGCATCTGCTCGGACACGCCGTGCCCTGCCGTGGGGGCGGAACCCGGGCCGAACGTGATCTGGACGGCGGTCATCACCGGCCACTACTTCAGCCGTGACCCGGTATCGGCCCTGGCGGTCGCAGGAGACCGGACCGGGGCGGCGTTCGGCCTCATCCTGCGCGGGCTGGGCGACCTCGCGAGTTCGGTCCTGTCGAACCCCACCGAGGCACCACCCGTCCAGGGGCCGGTTGGAATTGCCATCGGCGTCGGCGAGGTGTTCTGGAAGTCCGGCGCGATTGACACGCTGTTCCTGGCGGGCCTGCTGTCTGCCAATCTCGCGCTCGTGAATATCCTGCCGCTCCCGCCGCTGGACGGCGGGCGGATGTTCGTGATCCTGGTCAAGTCGGTCGCGGGCCGACGCGTCAGCATCCAGGCCGAGCGCCTGACCTACCTGGTGGGCGCTGGCGTCATCCTCGCGTTGCTGCTCTGGATCACCTATTTCGACATCGCGCGGATCGGCCAGTAGCGGAGCCGCGGCGGTGGCACAAGCTCGGCTAGCGACGGACCGCGCCACCAGGCGCCCCACCCCCAGCGTCGACGTCGGTGGCGTTCCGGTCGGAAGCAGGCATCCGATCGTCGTCCAGTCGATGACCAACACCGACACGGCCGACGCTGACGCCACGGCGATCCAGGTCGCCCAGCTCGCGCACGCAGGCAGCGAGCTCGTCCGGGTCACGGTCAACACCGATGCCGCGGCGGCCGCCGTGCCGGACATCGTGCGCAAGCTCCACGACCTGGGCGTCGGCGTGCCGGTCATCGGTGACTTCCACTACAACGGTCACCTGCTGCTCGCGAAGTTCCCCGAGGCGGCGCGTGTGCTCGCGAAGTACCGCATCAACCCGGGCAATGTCGGCAGCAAGCATCACGACGCGAACTTCCAGACGATCGTCCGCGTCGCGATCGAGAACGACAAGCCAGTCCGGATCGGCGTGAACTGGGGCTCGCTCGACCAGCAGCTGCTCACCGAGCTCATGGACGCCAACGCGCGCCTGGAGGACCCGCGGGACAGCCGCGACGTGATGATCGAAGCGATGGTCGAGAGCGCGGTCCGTTCAGCCGAACTGGCCGAGTCGACCGGTCTGGGCCACGACCGCATCATCCTGTCGGCGAAGGTTTCCGGCGTCCAGGATCTCGTCGAGGTGTACCGGATCCTGGCGGACCGCTGCGATTACCCCCTCCACCTCGGCCTGACCGAGGCGGGACTCGGAATGAAGGGGATCGTGGCATCAACGGCGGGGCTCTCGATCCTCCTCAACCAGGGCATCGGCGACACGATTCGCGTCTCCCTCACGCCCGCGCCCGGCGGTGACCGGACGGAGGAGGTCCAGGTCGCCCAGCAGGTCCTTCAGTCCCTCGGTCTGCGGTCGTTCCTGCCGCAGGTCAGCGCCTGCCCGGGATGCGGGCGGACCACGTCGACCTTCTTCCAGGAGATGGCAACCGACATCCAGAACTACCTGCGCGAGCGGATGCCCGACTGGCGCGAGCAACATCCGGGCGTCGAGGACCTGCGGGTGGCCGTCATGGGCTGTGTCGTGAACGGGCCCGGCGAGTCGAAGCATGCCGACATCGGAATCAGCCTGCCAGGCACGTTCGAGGAGCCCGTCGCGCCTGTCTTCGTCGACGGCAAGCTCGACCGCACGCTGCGCGGCGGGCGGATCGTGCCCGAGTTCCTCGAGATCCTGGAGGGTTACGTCGATCGCCGATACCCGGCGGCGGGAGCCGTCAGCCGCGAACGGGTCAACCTCGCCGGCTGACGTTCCGGCGGCGTGGCCTGAATCCGCATTTGATGTGGTCAACAGCGGCTCCTGTGGCACGGGCCCGGATCGCCACGACCCGAGCGTGACGGCTGGGTCCCCGAACGTGGACTGAACGTGGCTCCACCGGGTGTGAAGGTGGCCTTCTGGAGGGGCCGGTGTATACTCCTCTGAACCGAAGTGGCCGCCTCCAACGTGGGTGACCCCCACGTTTCTTTTTGGGCGGCCCGGATCTTGGCGTGATTGAAGGAGGTCAGCGTGAGT
>DASXSA010000079.1:0-4764 GCA_036506235.1 Candidatus Limnocylindrales bacterium
GGGCCGGCAGGCCCCGGGTCACCTTGCGGTCCCTGGGGGCCACCGGCAGGACCTGCAGGACCCACAGGACCCACGGGGCCCGGGTCACCCTGGGGTCCCTGAGGCCCAGTCACGCCATCGGCGCCGGCTGGACCGACCGACCCCGTATCACCCTTCGGACCCTGCGGCCCCTGAGCACCCTGCGGCCCGACAGGACCGACCGGGCCAACCGGGCCGACCGGACCCGTTGCCCCGACCTTCAGCCAGCTCACGACATGCTCGCCGCTCCGGCACGCGGTATGCCCGTTGCGCGGGACGACGATGCGAGCGACCTTCGTCAGGTTGTTGACGCACGCGTAGATGCGGCTGGTCGAGTAGATGTACGCCGCGCTCGCTTCGCCCGCCATGCCGAGCAGAAGGGCTCCGGCGGCGACGAGGACGAGCACACTGCGACCTCGTCTTCGGATGAGGTTCGTGGAGCTGGTCATGTGTTTCCTTCCCGTCGATGGTTGGGTGGATTGCCGCCGAAGTACTGGCGGATAAGTACCTGAGCGGATCGTCCTATCCCGCAGGTATCGAGCGCGTTCCCCTGAGTGGGCCACAGGCGGGCAGTACGATCGAACCATTGGTGCTGGCCCGGACGTCCCCGGAGCACACTGCGAAGCCCTGTGCCTTCGGATGGGACTGATGGGTTATGGGCTCGCGAGGGTCGGACGCCGCGAGATGCGAGGGTCGGACGCCGCGAGACGGCGGTGGGGGCGGTAGAGATCTGAGCCCGATACCGGGTCGCGAAGCCCAGCGGGTCTCGAGTTGAGCGCGACATACTGCCCGCATGAGCGGAGTTCGATGAGCGACAACGGCATCGGGGGATACGGAGGGCGTCGCCTGGCCGCGAAATTCGGGCGGGTCGGGGTCTGGAGTTTCGCGCTCCAGCGCCTGACGGCAGCCGAAGAGGGTTCGGCCGCGCGCGCCATGGAAGACATGGCCTACCCGCTGATCTGGATTCCCGAGAGTCTCGGCAGCAAGGAGCTGTTCAGCCACGCCGGGATCCTGCTGTCCTCCACGGAGAAGGTGGCAATCGCGTCCGGCATTGCGAACATCTACGCCCGGGACCCGATGGCCATGGCAAACGGGGCGCGTGCCCTCGGCGAGGCGTACCGGGGCCGGTTCGTGCTCGGGGTCGGAGTGAGCCATGCGCCGTCGGTCACGACCCGGGGTGGCAGATACGGCAAACCGGTCGAGACCATGCGCGCCTACCTTGACGCGATGGACGCCGCCCAGTTCGCCGGACCTGGACCGGATCCGCCGGTGCCGCTGATCCTGGCCGCCCTCGGGCCGCGGATGCTGGAGCTGGCCGCCGAGCGCGCAGACGGAGCGCATCCGTACTTCGTGCCGGTCGAGCACACGGCGTTCGCGCGCGAGCACCTGGGCGCCGAGCCGTTCCTGGGCGTCGAGATGACCGCCGTACTCACGACCGACGCCGAGGAGGGCCGCCGGATCGGCCGCGCATTCGCGCGGAACTACCTGAAGCTGCCGAACTACGCGAACAACCTGCGGCGCATGGGCTGGGGCGAATCCGACGTCGAAGGGGATGGGAGCGACGCACTGATCGATGCAGTCATCGCATGGGGAGACGCCGATGCGATCGCCGCCCGCGTCCGTGCGCACCTCGCGGCCGGGGCAGACCACGTGTGCGTCCAGCTCCGGTCGGAGAGCTCAGCCGACCCCTCCCTGGATGGATACCGGCAGCTGGCGGCTGCCCTCCTGGAGACCAGCTCTTCCGGCTGACCCGTGGCAGAAAGCCGCCATGGACGCCCGGCCGCCCACAATGCGGATAGGTGTTGAGGCGCATGGTCGGGGAGGGTGGTTGCCGGTTCTCCGTCCGATTTCGGGTTGCGGTCGCGCAACGAGGAATAGTACGAAAGGCCTATCCGGGCCTATCCGGAGGTATTCTCTCGGCCACGGGCGCTGAGAGGCGCCGGGATGCGGCGCCGCAAGGCGTCAGGGGGCAGCGCCGAGAGGCTCACTCGCACGCGCTCCAACCGTTGGGGTCTCGGGAACCACGCTCATCACGGAGGGACCGGTCATGTCGCTGCTCCAACGGGTGGAGCGAGCTCAGAAGGCGGCCGACACCTCGAATGCCAATGCCGCTGCACTGACTCCGACGGTCCCGGTCCCGCTCGCCGGCGCCCGTGTCCCTGCCCGCGAGGAGCTGCTGCGCACCGTTCGCCTCCGCCTCCAGCAGGAGGTGATCGGCGCGTTCGATACGTTGCTGGACGTCTCGGCGACGGACGTCCGGCCCAAGGTCGAGGCGATTGTCGACCGCGTCGTGGCCCAGAACAGCTTCGCGGTCACCCGCGACGAGCGGCTGCGCCTCGTCGAGGAGATGGTCCACGACCTGATGGGCTTCGGGCCGCTGGAGCCCTTCCTGCGCGACGAGACCATCACCGAGGTCATGGTCAACGGCCCGACCCGCATCTACATCGAACGGGCCGGCAAGATCCATCGCGTCGACAGCGTCTTCCTGAACGACGAACACGTCCTCCGGATCATCGACCGCATCATCACTCCGCTCGGCCGGCGCATCGACGAATCGAGCCCGCGGGTGGACGCCCGCCTGCCCGATGGCTCGCGCGTCAACGCGGTCATCGAGCCGCTTTCCCTCGTGGGGCCCGTCATCACCGTCCGGAAGTTCTCGGCGCGCCCCTACACGGTCGAGGACCTGATCAGCTTCGGAACGGCGACGCCGGAGATGTTCGAGTTCCTGCAGGCCTGCGTCGAGGCCCGGCTCAACATCTTCGTCTCAGGCGGGACTGGGTCGGGCAAGACCACCACGCTGAACGTGATCTCGTCGTTCATCCCCAACGACGAGCGGATCGTCACGATCGAGGATGCGGCCGAGCTCCAACTCCGCCAGGAGCACGTGATCCCGCTCGAGTCGCGCCCAGCCAACCTCGAGGGTGAGGGCGAGATCACGATCCGGAACCTCCTCCGCAATGCGATGCACATGCGCCCCGATCGGATCATCGTCGGCGAGTGCCGCTCGGGCGAGGCGCTGGACATGATCCAGGCGATGACGACCGGCCACGACGGCTCCCTCTCGACAGGCCACGCGAACAGCCCCAAGGACATGCTCCGCCGCCTCGAGACGATGGTGCTGATGACCGGCTACGAGCTGCCGCTGCGCGCGATCCGAGAGCAATTGGCGTCCGCGGTCGACCTGATCGTGCACACCGCGCGGCTCAAGGACGGCAGCCGCAAGATCGTCAACATCACGGAGATCTTCGGCATCGAGGATGACGAGATCCTGACGCAGGACATCTTCACCTTCGAGCAGACCGGGATCAGTGAGGAAGGCAAGATCCAGGGCGAGCTCAAGCCGACCGGCATCCGGCCGAACTTCATGGGCCAGTTCAAGGTGAACGGCGTCGAGCTCCCACCGGGCGAATTCGGCATTCCGCCCCAGGACAAGGCCAAGAAAACGCCCGTCCGTGCGCTCAAGGCACGATGGAACATGGGCGAGTCGTCACCCGCGACGCAGGTGAGCCCCGTCAATGTCGGCCGGGGGCGGGCGATCACGGCAGGCGGCATGGTCTACATCTCCTCGCTCGGGCCGATCGACCCGGCGACCGGGCAGATCGTCGGCAGCGAGATCAAAGAGCAGACGCGTCAGTGCCTGAACAACCTGAAAGCGAAGCTGGAGGCTGCGGGCAGCTCGCTCGACAAGATCGTCTGGGCCAACTGGTCACTGCGTGAGCCGTCGGAGTTCGACACGTTCAACGAGGAGTGGCTGCGCTGGTTCCCGGGCGATGGCCCGGTCGGTCAGGGCACGCTCATGCCGCCGCTCCAGAAGCGCGCCGGCTTCCGGGTATCGATCGGGGTGATCGCGGAGGCCTAGCTCCGGTGATCCGTGCCAACGGCCCCGCGCTAGCAGGCAGGCGGGCCGAGGAGCTTGCCGGTCCCGTCGAGGCCGTAGCCGACCGGGTAGATCGCGCCGTCGCAGGACGCCTTGCCGATGCGGGGCGAGTCCGCCGGAGTCATCGGCCAGGTGTACGGGGTTGTGCCCACGAACGGCTTGTCGCCGAGCAGGACGTCCGCCAGGCCTGACGCCTCCGTGCCGGGCAGCCACGCTTCGACGATCCCGTCCGCCGAGGCGACGTCACCGAGAATGACCGGTCGCCCCGACATGACCACCACGACCAGCGACCTCACGAGCGGCCGAACCTTCGCGATGACGGCCACGTCCTTGTCGGGCAGGTTCAGGGTCGACGAGTCTCCGACTCCCTCCGCGTAGGGCCGTTCGGCGACGACGACGATGCCGACGTCGGCCTTCGTGGTAGCCGGGAAGGCACCGCTGCGCTCGAACGCCAGATTCCCGCCGAGCCTGGCGCCGAGGGCAGCCTTGAGCGTGGTGCCCGCGGTGATCTCCCCTTCCGCGCCTTGCCACGTGATCGTCCAGCCGCCCGACTGGATCCCGATGTCGTCCGCGCCCTGCCCCGCCAGGAGGACCTTCCTGTCGGCCGCGATCGGCAAAACGTTCCCGCTCGCCTTGAGCAGGACCGCCGACTCGGCGACAGCGGTTCGAGCGATGGCGCGGTGGGCATCGGTCCCGAGGTCGGACTCCTTTCCGGCGGCCGGCATCGGCTTCTCGAACAGCCCCATCTCGAACTTCACGCGCAGGATCCGCCGCACGGCATCGTCGATCCGCTCCTGCTTGATCGTCCCCGCCTGGACCGCGGACTTGACGGTGGTGACGAAGCGCACGTAGTCGGTCGGCACCATGAC
>DASXSA010000080.1:0-4325 GCA_036506235.1 Candidatus Limnocylindrales bacterium
TACAACCGAACGTTCTTTCCGCCGTTCCTGCCGCACGACCAGTCGCCGGACGGCATGCGCGCCCAGGCCGTCGACCGGCTGATCTTCTTCGGTGTGCTGCCGCTGCTGACGGTCGTCTTCCTGTTTCGGGATCGGCCGGAGCGGTACGGGCTGCGCGTCGGGGACTGGCGCACCGGCGTCACGCTCGCGGTCGTCGGGTGCGTGGTGATGACCCCTGTCGTCGTGCTCGCCGCGCAGGTGCCCGACTTCCAGGCCTACTACGCGCCGAGCGCCACCACCGTTCCCAATCTCGTGGTCACCAATACCCTCGACCTCGTGCCGGCCGAGTTCCTCTTCCGCGGATTCCTGATGTTCGCCCTCGTCCGCGTTATCGGCCCGATGGGCGTCGTCGTCGCCACGCTGCCCTTCGCGTTCACGCATCTCTCGAAGCCGGAGGCGGAGACGCTGTCGACGCTCGTCGGCGGGCTCGCGTTCGGCTGGCTCAACTTGCGAACGGGCTCGATCCTGTACAGCGCGGCCGCGCACGTCTTCATCCTGACCCTGCTCGTGGCCAACGCGAGCGGGTAACCAGCGGCAGGCCGTCGGGCGGGCGGCGAGCCCTCAGGTGGTCGGCGAGCCCTCAGGCGGTCGGCGAGGCCTTCGCCCCTCGTCCAAAGCGTGCCACCTCACGCTCGAGGTCGAGTCGGTCGACGGTCGCGCGGTGCTCGTACTCACCCCACTGCTCGCGCGGGACCATCCACATCAGCTCGAACTCGTTGCCGTCGGGGTCGTGGCCGTACAGCGACTTCGTCGCCCCGTGATCGCTGGCACCCCTCAGCGCACCCTCGTCCATAAGGACCTGCGCGGCGGCAGCCAGATCGTCGATCGTGGGCAGCTCCCAGGCGAGGTGGTAGAGGCCAGTCGAGCCGGCCGGCGGCCGCGGCGCCGCGGGACCGACCGCCATCAGCCCGAGATCGTGGTGATTCGCGGAACCCCGCGCCCGCAGGAAGGCCATACGTCCGCCCGCTTCCCTGGCGATCTCCTCGAAGCCGAACACGCGCGAGTAAAAGTCGACCGCCACGTCGATGTCCCGGACGAACAGCACGGCATGGTTGAGCCTGGCGACCGGGATCACTGCGGAAGTCTGCACCCGATCGGCGCGGCCCGCTATCCTTCCCCGGAATCCCGGACCCCCACGCCCGGCGCACCCGGGCCAAGTCCTTCAAGGTGATGCCCATGAAAGTCGGTGTCGCCAGGGAGACCGCGCCTGGCGAGCGGCGCGTCGCCCTGGTACCCGAAGCCCTCGGCAAGCTGCAACAGGCCGGGCTCGAGATCCTCGTTGAGACCGGCGCCGGCGCCGGCGCCTCCATCCCCGACAAGGCCTACGTGGACGCGGGCGCATCGATCGTCCCGACGGACGAGCTGTACCGCACCGCGGACGTCGTCCTCAAGATCCAGAAGCCGACGCCACCTGAGGTCGATCGCTTGCGGGACGGCCAGGCCCTGATCGGGCTGCTGAGCCCGCTCATCGATCCCGGGCTCGCCCAGACGCTGGCTCGAAAAGGTGTCACCGCGGTCAGTCTCGATGCGCTTCCCCGCACTCTGTCGCGCGCGCAGACCATGGATGCGCTCTCGTCCCAGGCGAACGTCGGCGGCTACAAGGCGGTCCTCATCGCGGCCAACGCCTTCGGTCGCTATTTCCCCCTGCTCACCACCGCGGCGGGTACCGCCAAGCCCGCCAACGTGCTGATCCTCGGCATCGGCGTGGCCGGCCTCCAGGCAATCGGCACGGCGCGGCGTCTGGGCGCCGTGGTCAAGGCGTACGACGTGCGGTCCGAGACCAAGGAGCAGGCTGAGTCGCTCGGCGCGACATTCATCGTCCTCCAGGCGGTGAAGGATGCGTCCGGCGAGGGCGGCTACGCGCGCCAGCTCACCCCGGACGAGCAGAGGGCGCAGCAGGACGAGCTCAATGGCCACATCGCCGCGCAGGACGTCGTGATCACGACCGCGCAGGTGCCGGGTCGCCGGCCCCCGCTGCTGGTCACCGCGGACGCGGTGCGGGCGATGAAGCCTGGCTCGGTGCTCGTGGACATGGCAGCCAGCGCCCTGGGCGGGAACGTGGAGCTGTCGAAGCCAGGCGAGACGATCGTGACCGACAACGGTGTGACCATCATCGCGCCGGACAACCTGCCCGCCACGATGCCGGCCGGGGCGTCCGCCTTCTACGCCCGGAACATCGGCTCGTTGCTGCTCCACTTCGTGAAGGACGGCACGTTCAACGTGGACCTCTCGGACGAGATCCAGTCGGGCACGGTGATCACCCACGGCGGCGAGGTCGTCCAGGCGGCGACGAAGAAGCTGCTGGAACCCGAGGCTGCGGCCGGCGCTCCGGCTGCCGCGCCTGCCGGAGGTGCCGCGCCTGCGGGCGGTGCCGCGAGTGCGGGAGGCGCCCCGTGAGCCAGGAGGTGCTCGCCGCGATCACGGTCTTCGTCCTGGCGATCCTCGTCGGCTTCGAAGTCATCAGCAAGGTCCCGGCGACTCTGCACACGCCGCTCATGTCGGGGGCCAACTCGATCCACGGCATCGTCCTGGTGGGCTCGATGCTCATCGCCGCCTC
Source organism: Candidatus Limnocylindrales bacterium (assembly GCA_036506235.1). GTDB lineage: Bacteria > Chloroflexota > Limnocylindria > Limnocylindrales > CSP1-4 > CF-16. Next base: position 2,597 of record DASXSA010000080.1, read on the forward strand.
GGCCACCGAGCCGCTCAGCCAGGTCCTGAGCCTGATCGCCGTTGCGTTCGCCACGATGAACGTGGTCGGTGGCTACGTCGTCACCGACCGGATGCTCCAGATGTTCAGGAAGAAGCCGACCGCCTCGGCGGCGAAGACCGGCGCAGCGACGGACGCTGGCGCTGCAGCGGACGCTACCGCCTCCGCCCCGAAAGCCGAGGGTTGATTCGGTGAATCCGCAGACCCTCGACACGATCGTCCGCCTGATCTACCTCCTGGCGGCGGCCGGCTTCGTGATCGGCCTGCATCAGATGAACTCGCCTGCGACGGCCCGCAACGGCAACCTGTTGTCGGCCGCCGGAATGGCGCTGGCCATCGCGGCCACGCTGTTGCTGCTCGTGACCGGCGAGGGTGGCCTGTCGACGCCCGCCCTGCTGATCATCGGCCTGGGCGTCGTCATCGGCGGTGGGCTGGGCCTGTACATGGCTCGCACCGTGAAGATGACGGCGATGCCCCAGCTGGTCTCGCTGTTCAACGCCGTGGGCGGCGGGGCCGCGGCGCTCATCGCCATCGACGACTACATTCGCCTGTCGGGCGGCTCCGGGATCGAGGAGCTGCGCTCGCTGCAGGTCACGATCCCCACAGTCCTCGACGTGATCATCGGCTGCGTCACGTTCACCGGCTCGTTGATCGCCTCGGGCAAGCTGCAGGGCCTGATCCCGGGCAAGCCGATCGTGGTCCCCGGCGGGCGGATCATCACCTTCGGGGTTGCGGCGATCGCCGCGCTCGGCGCGCTCTACCTGTTCGCGGGAAACGTGAGCGTGCCCGTCCTGTTCCTGATCATTGCCGCGGGCCTCATTTTCGGCGTGACGATGGTGCTGCCGATCGGCGGCGCGGACATGCCGGTCGTGATCAGCCTGCTCAACTCCTTCACCGGCACCGCCGTGGCCATGGCCGGCTTCGTGATCGACAGCAACGTCCTGATCATCGCCGGCGCGCTGGTTGGGGCCTCGGGCGCGATCCTGACCAAGCTCATGGCCGACGCCATGAACCGATCCGTCGTGAACATCATCGCGGGTGGGTTCGGAGGCGGCGAGGGAACGGTCGGCGCGGTTGGCGCGGCCGGGGGCGGCAGCGTCCGCGAGGTCTCGCCGGACGACGTCGCGATCCAGCTCGCCTACGCGAACAAGGTGATCGTCGTGCCCGGCTACGGGCTCGCCGTCGCCCAGGCCCAGCACCAGGTCCGCGAGTTGGCAGAGCTCCTGGAATCGCGGGGCGTCAACGTCGAGTACGCGATCCACCCGGTTGCCGGGCGAATGCCGGGCCACATGAACGTCCTGCTCGCAGAGGCCAACGTCCCGTATCCGCAGCTCCGCGAGATGGAGGAGATCAACCCCGAGTTCCCGCGTGCCGACGTGGCCCTCGTGGTCGGGGCGAACGACGTCACCAATCCGGCCGCCCGATCCAACCCCGGCAGCCCCATCTACGGGATGCCGATCCTCGACGTCGACCAGGCGAAGTCGGTGGTGGTTATCAAACGGTCCATGGGTCGCGGCTACGCGGGGATCGACAACGAGCTGTACACGAACCCCAAGACGGGAATGCTGTTCGCGGACGCCAAGGAAGGCCTCGCCTCGCTCGTCTCCGCGGTGAAGGCCGTCTAACGGCTTCCCGGCCTGGGCTGCCCCCGTCAGTCGGGCGGGCTGGTCTCCAGGATCTCGACGCCTGGCAATCGGCCGATCGCCTGAAG
>DASXSA010000081.1:0-3431 GCA_036506235.1 Candidatus Limnocylindrales bacterium
AGCCGGGATGCCGGCGACCTGCCTGAGCTTCGGGGCCGCATTGGCGCGGAGACCCAGGCAGGCCTCGTGCTCGATCGGAACGCCTTGGCGGTCGACGGAGACGACCTCATGAAAGAGCTCGGCCTGCCGCCCGGGCCGGAGCTGGGCCGGCTCATCGATCGGCTCGTCGAGCGTGTGATCTCGGATCCGGCATTGAACGACCGCGAGGCCCTGATGGACATCGCCCGGACCGAAGCGCTGACGGACAAGAGTCGTTGATCGAGCTGCTCCTCCAGGCCGAGCGGGAGCTCAACGTCGGCATGGTCGACAGCGCGGAGCGGCTGTTCGCCCAGGTCCTCGCCGCGGATCCCCGGAATGGAATCGCCCAGGTCGGTCTCGCGCGCGTGGCACTCGAGCGGGGGGACGAGCGCAAGGCGTACGCCCTCGCCGCCCAGGCACTGGCCCTCGATCCTCAGAACGCCGCCGCGCAACGGATGGTTGCCCGCTTTGCCGAGGTGTTCGCCGCCCGTGGTGAGACGGTTCCGCCCGCTCCCGGAGAGACGTCGCCCGCTCCCGGAGAGACGTCGCCCGCTCCCGGAGACACGTCGCCCGCTTCCGGAGACATGGCGCCCGCTCCCGGGCCAGCATCCCTGCAGCACGAGAAGGCCACCTCAGCTCCGCGCTCTCGTCCCGGCCTCCTCGGCCGCTTGCTCGGCCGCCGGTAGTCCCGCGCCCTCATGCGCGTGCTCGTCACGGGAGGTGCCGGCTACATCGGATCCGTGTCGGCAGAGGTGCTGCTCCGGGAGGGTCATGACGTCGTGGTGCTCGACGACCTGTCGACGGGCCACCGGGCCGCGGTTCCGGACGGAGCCTCACTCGAGGTCGCCAGCTATGGCGACACGACGGCTGTCGACGACCTGCTCGCCCACCAGGCGTTTGACGCGATCCTCCACTGCGCGGCCCGCTCGCTGGTGGGCGAGTCGGTCCGCGATCCGGCCCGCTACTACCGCGACAACGTGGCCGGTGGCATCGCACTCCTTGAAGTGGCACGGGGCCATGGGGTCAGGCGCTTCGTTTTCAGCTCCACCGCGGCTGTCTACGGGACCCCGCGAGAAACGCCAATCCGAGAGGACGCCGACCTGCGCCCGATCAACCCTTACGGCGAAACGAAGCGGACGTTCGAGGGCGCCCTCGCCTGGTACGCGGAGGCCTACGGTTTTCGAAGCGTCTCGCTGAGGTACTTCAACGCCGCCGGGGCCTCCGAAGCGCTGGGGGAAGACCACCGGCCCGAGACCCACCTCATCCCCATCGTGCTTCGGGCCGCGATGGCCGGAGACGAGGTGACGGTCTTCGGGGACGACTATCGGACGCCCGACGGTACCTGCATTCGCGACTACATCCATGTGCTGGACCTGGCCCGCGCGCACCTTCTCGCGCTCGAGGCAACGGCGCCCGACGACCCACGCACGGGTAAGCGAGGCGAGCCGGCGGCGGCCCTGGTCTGCAACCTTGGGAGCGGCCGCGGGTACAGCGTGCGCGAGGTGCTCACCGCGGCGGAGCGAGCCATTGGGCGCCCCATCGCGCAGCGAGTTGGTCCGCGTCGCGCCGGCGATCCGCCGGTCCTCGTCGCATCGGCGGATCGAGCCCGTGAGGTTCTGGGATGGACCGCGCGCCAGGATTCGCTGGAGGCCATGATCGATTCGGCCTGGGCCTGGCAGCGGCGCCACCCCGAGGGATACGCCGAGTAGCCAGCCCAGACCCGCGTCCTACAATCGCGCCATGCCAGCGACGGTTGCCGCGGACGAGGCACGCAGCTGGCGGCCGCAGGCGTTTGGCCGCCGGGCCGCGAGCAAGATCGACGACCCGATCGTCGAGCCGCTGTGGATCGGCGACCGGGCGATCCTGCACGCAGAGCGCGATCGGGTGGAGCTGCTCGACGAAGAGGGGGAGCCGTTCGTCCCCGACCTCGTCGCGGACGTCATCGCTGCGCTGGCCGAGGCCATTCGCGCGGACTCTCTTGTCCTCGACGGGTATCTGACTGTTCAGGCTACCCGCGCACAGGAGGCCGCACTCCTCGGCGTCGAAGCGCCATCCTCGGGCGAGTTCGCGACCCAGTTCCTGATCGGCCAGCGGCGTCATCCGGAGGTGGCCGACGAACCGTTGCCGATCACCCCGGACGCACCGCTCGCCTTCGTGGCCGTGGACATCCTGGCCGTCGACGACGAGTCGCTCCTCGACATCCCCCTGCTCGAGCGCAAGCGCATCCTCGAGAGCGTCCTCGAACAGAGCGAGCTCGTGCGCGTCGGCGCCTACGTCCGGCCGCCCATTGACAGCTGGCTGGCGACCTGGCGCGCGCTCGGCTTTGGCTCCCTGGCATTCAAGGCGTCGAACAGCCGCTACCGGCCTGGCCGGACCAACGAAGACTGGTCGACCGCGCAAATTCCCGCGCGCTAGTCCCGGACCATCGACAACGGGGGTCGACCAACCGCGCGAGGCAGATCCGTCCGCGAGGCAGATCCGTCCGCGAGGTAGATCCGTCCGCGAGGTGGTACGGTCCCCCAGATGCCCGCGACCTCGCTCACGCCGGCCATCCGCGACGAGATAGCCCGCCTCGGCCGTGCCGACATCATGGTCGGCATACCGAGCTTCAAGAACGCAGCGACCATCGGCTACGTGGTCCGCGCGGCGCAGGCCGGCCTCGTCCAGTACTTCCCCGATCTGCGCCCGGTGCTGGTCAATTCGGACGCTGGATCGCCGGACGGCACGCAGCGCGTCGTCGTGGAGACCGAGCCGCCGGATTACATCGAGAAGATCCTCCTCGTCCGGCCGGCCAACCGCCTCGAGCGGGTCAGCCTGACCTATCCCGAGGTCGACGGGGTCGGCGGCAAGGGCGCCGCTCTGCGGACCATCTTCGAGATCGCGGCCGCTCTCGAGGCCCAGGCGCTTGTCGTCGTCGACTCGGACCTGCGTTCGATCATCCCCGAGTGGATCGAGCTCCTGGCCGGGCCGATCCTCAAGGGCGGCTACGACTTCGTGGCGCCGCTGTATGCGCGCTACAAGTACGACGGAACGATCACCAACACCGTCACCTACCCGCTGACACGCGCCCTCTACGGCCACCGCATCCGGCAGCCGATCGGCGGTGACTTCGGGGTCAGCGGCGACCTCGTGCAGCACTACCTCGCCCAGGAGGACTGGACATCCGATGTCAGCCGCTTTGGCATCGATATCTGGATGACGACGACGGCGCTTACCGGTGGCTTCGCGGTCTGCCAGGCGCGGCTCGGCGCAAAGGTCCACGACCCGAAGGACCCCGGCTCGGACCTGGGGCCGATGTTCCGCCAGGTCGTCGGGACGATCCTCCGCCTCGCAACGCAGCACGCCCGCTCATGGCTGCCGATCCGCGGCTCTCACGACGTCCCGGCCTATGGTTTCGAGCGGATCCAGGACCC
>DASXSA010000082.1:0-9345 GCA_036506235.1 Candidatus Limnocylindrales bacterium
AGATCCCAGGTCCGTGCGACGAGTCCGCGGTACTCGATCTCCGGGCTCGGTGCGGCCGGCGCTCCCCTCGGCTCGCGCGCCGCCCCGTCCACAGCGGACGGAGCTAGGCGGCGAGCCGCTCGGCCAGGTATCGAACCGCGATCGGGTAGCGGTACTCGATCGCTCCGTGCTTCGCGTCGAACAGCTCGAAGAACGGCTCGACAGCGCCGGCGGCAACCACCTCGCGCCGGAACGCCTCCGCGCCCAGGTCGAGGAAGTACTCGTCCTTGGTGCCGGCGTCGATGTAGATCGCGCGCATCGATCGCAGCGCCGCGCGGCCGGCGTCCGTCCTGGCCATCCGGACGGGATCCCAGCGCAGCCACCGCTCCCAGACCTCCGGAATCAGCTCGCCGGTCAGCAGGTCGAACGGGAGCCGGACGGTGCCATCGTCGTCCGTCGAATAGCAGGCCGCCATTGCCCACTCGTTGATGAGGTACTCATCGCCGGGACCGCTGAACGCCGGCCGACTGCGGAAGTTCTGCCAGAAGCGTTCGAGCGACCCGTCATAGTGGTCACGGAGAACCCGGGCGCAGTCGCGGAACTCGGGCTGGTAGCAAACCTCGAACAGGGCGTCACCCGCGTGAGTCGCCAGGCCCGCGAAGAGGTCCGGTCGGAGCATGGGCGTCACCATGGCGCCGTAGCCGCCGGATGACTTGCCCGTGATGCCGCGGTGATCGCGCTCTGCGAGCGTCCGATAGTGTTCGTCGACCCAGGGCACGACCTCCTCGCACAGGTAGCTGTGGTACCTGCCGGTGCCGGGCGAATCCAGGAACTGGCTGCCGCCCACCGATGTCCAGCAATCGACGAACACGATGATCGCCGGCGGCGGGCCATGCTCAGCGGCGAAGAGGTCGTCGATCAGCTCGGGCTGGTTCTTGCGGAAGGCGCTGCGGTTGCGCCACATGTCGAGCTGGCCGGTCATGCCCTGGATCAGATAGATCGAGGGGAAGCGCGTCGCGGGCTTCTCGTCGTACGCGGGAGGCAGGTAAACCCAGATGGGTCTCTCGGCCGGGTCGCCCAGCGGGTTGCCGCGCAGGAGCTCGCTCTCGATGACGTGCTCCTCGAGGCGCCCGCGCATGGGGTGGGCCCACGGGGGAATGACCGAGCCCGCGGCGGCCTCGGCCGTTCCCGTGGCCCCCGCTGCAGGGCTCATCCCCAGCCGTGCAGGCCAGCCGGCTCCCGGGCCGTGAGCCATCAGCCCTTCCGCTCGAGGATCGGACGCGCCACCTCCGGCTTGTCGACGATGAACGCGAACATGGCGCGGTCGCCCCAGCGGCCGAGGAACAGGTGGCCCTGGATGTTCACGCCCGCGTCGGCGAGGTCTCGTGCGACCCTGGCCATGCCGCCCGGTCGGTCGTCGACCTCCGCCAGGATCGATTCGCCCTCGACGAAGGTGTAGCCCCCGTCCTCGAGGACCGTCCGCGTCGTCGGGTCGTCGGCCGTGGTCAGGATCAGATGGCCCGAGTCGCCGATGCCGCCTCCGCCGATCGCTCGAAGGTCGACTCCACGGGCAGCCAGTTCTTCGGCAAGGATGGCCAGCGCCCCCGGCCTGTTGGGCAGCTGAACGACGAACTGGTTGGCCATCGCCCCTCTCCGGCATCCGAGGAAGAAACCTCCCGTGGGCGCGGGAGGTCTCAGAATTGTATCCGTGCTCGGGTCCGCGCCCGGGACGGGCAACGACCGTGTCGCGCCGCTCTAGCCCGAGGGTGAAGCCTCGGGCGATATGGAAGGCGCCTGGCTCGGGGCGTCTGTCGGCGCGTCTGTCGGGGCCGCGGTGGGAGCGTCGGTTGGGGCATCAACGACGGGCGAGGGGGATTGCGCGGCCGCCGATGGCGCGCTGGAATTCGTCGGCGCGGTTGCGGCAGCAGCCGACGAAGCCACCGGCGAGGGCGAGGGTGACGCGCTCGGGCTGGGCGACGGGGAGGCGCTGGGCGAAGGCGGCGGCAGGGTCGGATCGGCGGTCACCTGGAAGGGGACCTGCAGCGGCACGACGCCGTAGCTCGCAAGGCGGGTCGAACCCGATACGAGGTCAAACTTCAGCAGCGTTGCCCCTGTGGTGGCTGTGTACAGCGAGTACGCCGGTGCCTTGAACGGCACCGTCAGGTCGACCGACTGGCCCGGCGCAAGCGCGACATCGATGGGCACCGAGGCCAGCCGGTTGCCGGGGTCGTTCGAGCCGTCGTAGAAGCGGACCGCCGCCAGCGAGCTCAGCGTCAAGGCGACCGAGCCGGCCGCCCACGTTCGCGGGGAGCGGTTGGTGACGCGAACCGTGGTCGAGGACGAGGCGCCCTCGTGGAGGCTGGCCGGTGGAGCATCGAGGAGCGTGTAGCCGACTCCCCAGGCGCGTTGCGCGAGATAGCGGACCAGGCCTTCGTAGTAACCCTCGGCAATTGCTTGCGTGCCCGTCGAGCTCGCCAGCAGGTAGCGCTCATACGAGCTGCCCATCGCGAGCGACTCGCCGAGGATGCCCGGCATCAGCGAGGGCCGCGGGCAGAACGACGCCGCGTACGAGCGCAGGACGTAGAACGGCGTGTGCAGGACGCCGCGATCGATCGGCGACCACGCCGAGGTGTGGTCGATGCGCCGCAGCGACGCCAGCATCTGGCCCTGGACAAGGTCGGCCAGGAGCCGGTTCTGCGACGTGAAGGACCGGGTGTTGTCGTACCAGGTCTCCGTCCCGCCAACGCCCGGCGGCGTGCCGTTGTTGTGGAGGACCATCCACACGTCCGCGCGCGCCCGGTTGGCGACCTCGATCCGTGACGCGAGCTCGTCCCGGTAGGCGACTACGCCGTCACCCGTCCAGTCAGTGCCGCTGCGGTTCACCCTCGTGTCCGTCGTCCGCGTGATGACGACGTTCACGCCGGCGCCCAGCAGCATCGCCCGGAGGCGGAGGGCGATCGTGAGGTTCGGCGTCTTCTCGTATAGCCCCGGGCGCACGGCGCCAGGGTCTGGGCCGCCGTGGCCCGCATCGATCGCGACCGTGATGACACCCGGCGCCCAGGGATAGATCTGGTTGCGCGCCTTCGTCATCCAGCGGTCCACGCTGACCGTTGTCCCGGACCGCGTTGCCTTGATCCGGAAGCGATAGCCGCCGTTCATGGCCATCGAGCCGGTCGACGTCTTGCCGTCCCAGGTGGCCGTATAGGTGCCGGCGCCAAGGGTCGTGATGCCGCGGAGCGTTCGGAGAGTGGTGCCCTTGTAGTCGAGGACCGCCACGGAGACGGCTGTGGTCGCGGCGAGGCGGTACGTCAGGGTGGTCGTGTCGCGGACCCCGTCGCCGTTTGGATAGAAGACCCGAGGGCTGACCGTCGCAGAGGGGACGATGTCGGTGACCGACAGGGCATCGACCACGCCGGGCGACGCAACCAGGAGCCCGAGGAAGACGAGGATCGAGAGTGGCCAACCCAGGCGGCGGCGAAGGCGGCGACTGGCCCGGGGCATGCTGGTGACCCTATCGGCGAGCCCCGGAGCGCGAAATGGTACGTTGCGGTCAAGGGCGGCTAGGCGGGTCTAGGCGGATCGGATGAGGGTCGTTGCCTTCTGGCAACAATGGCGGCTCGCAGGCCGACATCGGTGCGATTTCGCACACGGATCGGAGAGGCTTCGCCCTCGCCGCCCATCGGTCCGATTTCGGATTCCGATTTCGCACACCGATTGGAGGGGCTTCGCCCTCGCCATCCATCGGTCCGATTTCGGATTCCGATTTCGCACACCGATTGGAGGGGCTTCGCATCACCCCTCATCGGTCCGATTTCGGATTTCGATTTCGCACCGTCGACGCTGAAGGCGGAAGGTCAAGCCCGTGACGTGCGATTTCGCATTGCTTTCGGTGCCAGAGGCTGCTCCGCGGGCGGCCGTCGGGGCCCCAGCGGCCCCTGGATGCTCGGATCCGAACGACCTGGCCCAACGCCATCGCGTGACGGACCGGCGAGCTACGGCGGCGTTGGGACCGGCGCGCGATCTCGCGCGGCACCGGCCGCGACCGGCACGCCTGACCGTGCGACCTTGACGGCCCGCCGGTAGGCCGTCATGTACGCCGGCGCGGACGAGCGCTCCCAGTCGAAGTCGACCTCCATAGCGCGATCGACCAGCGCCTCCCATTCCGACGCGTGCTGCCCCGCATATGGGAAGAACTCGACGGCCCTGCGAACGCCATCGAGCAGGCTGGCGGGGGTTGGTTCGTCGAACACGAAGCCCGTCCCCTGCCCCGAGTTGGCGGTCTCGTCGATCACGGTGTCGCGAAGGCCGCCCGTCCGGTGCACGATCGGCGGCGTTCCATAGCGCATCGCGATCATCTGGCCGGTGCCGCACGGCTCGAAGCGCGATGGCATCAGGAAGAAGTCGCTTCCGGCGTAGATGCGCCGCGCCAATGCCCGGTCGAACTTCTCGATGAACGCGACCGCATCGGGCCAGCCTTCCGCGAGATCGCGAAGGCGCGCCGCGATCGTCGAGTCTCCGCTGCCCAGGACGATCAGCCGCGCTCCTCCGATGACGGCCCGATCGGCAGCGTCGGCCAGGATGTCGAAGCCCTTCTGGTGGTCGAGCCGGCCGATGACGCCGATGACCGGGCCGGCGTCGTCCGGGTCGAGCCCGACCTCGGCCAGGAGCCGCGCCCTGCAGGTGGCCTTGCCCGCCCGATCGGCTCGGTCGTAGGTAGCGGCCAGATCGGGGTCGGTCGCGGGGTCCCACACGTCCGTGTCGATCCCGTTGAGGATGCCGGTGAAGCGGTCGCCCTTCCAGCGCAGCGCGCCGTCGAGCCCGAACCCGCCTTCCCGCGTGAGCGCCTCGCGCGCGAAACCGGGGCTGACCGTCGTGACCATGTCGGCGTGCTCGATCCCTGCCCAGAGGAGGTCGAGGCCCGCTGGATCGGGCGCGATGACGCGGTCGTCGGGGTCCAGGCCGAGCTGGGGCAACTCGCTCCGGGGAATCCAGCCCTGGTAGGCAAGGTTGTGAATGGTCAGCATCGTCGCCGCGTCGCCGAGCAGTGGGTCGTCGGCGTAGAACAGATCGCGATAGAGGAGCGCCGGGCATGCGTGCCAGTCGTGGATATGGATCACGTCGGGTGGCACGGCATCGCTCCGCAACACCTCCAGCGCCGCGCGGCAGAAGAGGCCGAACCGCCAGGGATCGTCCTCGTACCCGTAGATGTCCGCCCGATCGAACGCCGGCGGGTAGTCGATCAGCCGGAGGCGGTAGCCGTGCGTTTCCGCCTCCTGGACGCCGACCCTCGCGCGACTGCCGATCGCGCGCGGATCCGGCACGACTACGGCTCCGGTGTCGTGGGTCTCCTCGGGCACCGGCACACCGCGGTAGCGCGGCAGGAAGACGTCGACCAGCTCACCAGTGCCGTCGGGGATCCGCCCGAGGGCGCGTGCAAGTGCGTCGACCACATCGGCCAGGCCGCCGGCCTTGGCCCAGGGCTCGCACTCGGCAGCGATGAAGGCGAGGCGCATCATACGGATCGTATGCTCCGCCCGCGTAGCACGCACCGCTATCATCGCGCGCGATGGAGCCGACCTTTCAGGTCCCGACACTTGCCGGCACCCCGTTCCGACTCCCGCCGGCGCTCGAAGGGCTCAGGCGACTCGCCTACAACCTCTACTGGACGTGGCATCCGCGCGCGAAGGTGCTCTTCTCGCGGATCGATGCCACCGCCTGGACGCGCTACCGGAACCCCGTTGCGGTAATCGCCGGCTCCGTTTCCTGGTCGGAGCTGCTCGATAACCCGGCGTTCATGGCGGAATACCAGTCCGTCATCCGCGAATTCGATGCATACATGGCGGATGGCGCGGACCACTGGTTCCAGCGCAATCACGCGGAATCCCTCGACGGGCCGATCGCCTACTTCTGCGCCGAGTACGGCTTCTACGAGTCGCTCGCGATCTATTCGGGCGGCCTGGGCGTGCTGGCGGGCGACCACACCAAGTCCGCCAGCGACATGGCGCTGCCGTTCGTGGCCGTTGGGCTCCTCTATCGAAAGGGCTACTTCCGACAGACGATCGACGCCGACGGGCACCAGGAGCACGCCTACCCCGACTACGACCTGTCGCTCATGCCGATCCAGCGGGTCCAGAGCCAGGACGGCGAGCCGCTCAGCGTCGAGGTGGAGCTGCCGGACCGCACGCTCACGGTCGCCGTCTGGTGCGTGCAGGTCGGTCGCGTTCCGGTGCTGCTGCTCGACACGGACATCCCGGATAACGACAACGCCGACCGGCCGATCACGCACATCCTCTACGTCCGCGGGCGGGAGATGCGCCTGCACCAGGAGCTGGTGCTGGGGGTTGGTGGCGTGCGGGCCATCCGCGCGCTCGACATCTTCCCGTCGGCCTGGCACCTGAACGAAGGCCATAGCGCCTTCCTGCTCGCCGAGCGGGCTCGCGAGCTCGTGGCCGAGGGCGACACGCTCGACGACGCGCTCGAGGAAGTACGCCGGGACAGCGTCTTCACGATCCACACGCCGGTCTCGGCAGGCAACGAGCGGTTCGACGCCGATCTCGTTCGGCGCGTCGCGGGTCCCTTGTTCGAGGGCGACGGGCGGCCCGGCACCGGCGGCGTTCCGATCGACCGGCTGCTGGACATCGGCCGCGGCGTCGACGGAACCGAGAACCAGTTCGACATGACCGCCTTCTCGCTCCGGCTGACGAACGGCGCGAACGCGGTCAGCCAACTGCACGCACAAACGGCCAATGCGACCTGGTCGGGCATCCTCTCGAACCCGATCATCGGGATCACGAACGGCGTCCATCCGCCGAGCTGGCTCGGGACGCCGGTTCGCGAGCTGTTCGAACACCACCTCGAGGCCAACCTCGACGACCTCGACGGCCCGGACGACAAATCGCGCTGGTGGGAGGAGCTCGACAGGATCCCCCACTCGGAGATCTGGGAGGCTCACCAGCGCCAGAAGCTGGAGCTGGCGATCTTCGCGCGCGGTCGCCTGCGGGCGCAGTTCGCTCGGCATGGCGAGGCGCCCTCTGTGCTCGACGAACTCGAGGCCGCGCTCGATCCGAATGCGCTCACGATCGGCTTCGCGCGGCGCTTCGCGACCTACAAGCGCGCCGGATTGCTGTTCTCCGACATCGACCGCCTGGCACGACTGCTCTGGAACGAGGAACGCCCGGTGCAGATCGTCTTCGCCGGCAAGGCGCACCCGGCCGACCGGCCGGGCCAGCAGGTGATCCAGGGCATCTTCACCCAGTCGCGTTCGCCGAAGCTGCGCGGCCGCGTGTTCATCCTCGAGGACTACGACGTCCGGATCGCCCGTTTTCTGGTCCAGGGCGTGGACATCTGGCTGAACAATCCGCGGCGCCCCATGGAGGCCTCGGGAACGAGCGGGATGAAGGCGGCCATGAACGGCGTGGTCAACGTCAGCGTCCTCGACGGTTGGTGGGACGAGGGCTGGACGGGTGACAACGGCTGGGCGATCGGCGGTCGGGAGACGAACCCGGACGAGGGCGCTCAGGACTGGGCCGACGCGATGGACCTCTACCGGATCCTGGAGGAGGAGGTCGTCCCGCGCTACTACGACGGCCGCGACAAGTCCGGCATGCCGCGTGGCTGGGTCGAGCTGATGCGGACGTCGATCGCCACGACCATCTGGCGGTTCTCGACGACGCGCATGCTCCACGAGTACGCCGAGCGGCTGTACCTGCCGGCCGCGGGCGTGGAGATGCCGGCCGCGGTCGAGGTCGCGGCTGGAGCCGAGGGTCGCGAGATCGGGTACCGCGAGGCGGGCGCGTTGGTCGACGGAAGCTCGGACGGCGTGGCGGATTCGAGCGCGGTTGGCGCTTCGCTGGCCGGGCGAGGCCGGAAGCGTCCGCCGAAGCGCCGCGCTTCCGCGCCGCCAGTGGAGGTCGTCTCCTCCATCGACGGCGCCACGAACGGCGAGCTCGAGGCCGAGGAGGCGCGCCAGGAGCAGGCGAAGCCGCTGGTCCGCAGAACGGGCTGAGCGCAGGTCCCCGGCCTTGCCTCGACGAATATCGCTCGCCCTGGCCCTCCACAACCACCAGCCGGTGGGCAACTTCGGGTTTGTCTTCGCCGAGGTCTACGACCAGGCGTACCTGCCGATGCTCTCGGCACTGGAGCGCCATCCGTCCGTGCGGCTGTCGCTCCACTACACGGGCGCGCTCATGGACTGGCTTCGCTCGGAGCGTCCGGAGTTCCTGGACCGACTCGCCGCGCTGGTCCATCGGGGACAGGTCGAGCTCATGGGCGGCGGCTACTACGAGCCGGTCCTTGCGTCGCTCCCTGAGCGCGACCGCGTTGGGCAGCTCGTGCGCATGGCCGACGAAGTCGAGGCACTGAGCGGGCAGCGGCCACGCGGCGCCTGGCTCGCGGAGCGCGTTTGGGAGCCCGACCTTCCGACGTCACTGGCGGCCGCCGGATACCGCTGGACGATCCTCGACGACGCGCACTTCCGCGCTGCAGCCGTCCCGGAGGAGAACCTGTGGGGTGCGTACACGACCGAGGATCAGGGCCGTCTGCTGACCGTCTTCGGCAGCGAGCAGTACCTCCGGTACGCCATTCCGTGGGAGGACGTGTCGCACGTCATCCGCTATCTGCAGGACCACGCCACCGACCAGGGCGAGCGTGTCGGCGTCATGGGCGATGATGGCGAGAAGTTCGGTGGCTGGCCGACGACCTACGCGCATGCGTGGGGGGAAGGCCGGTGGGTCGACCGCTTCTTCCATGCCCTGGAGACGAGCAGCGATTGGCTGACGACGGTCACGCCCTCGGCGTGGCTGGAGCGGGAGCCCCCGATCGGTCGGGTTTACATCCCGGCTTCGTCGTACGCGGAGATGGGCGAGTGGGCGCTACCGGCCGAGGAGTCCCGGGAGTTCGCCGACGTGCTCCACGCCGACGTGGCGGCTCACCGTCCCGAGGCGCGCTGGCTGAGGGGCGGCTTCTGGCGCAACTTCCAGGTGAAGTACCGGGAGGTGAACGACCTTCACAAGCAGATGCTCCTGGCGTCCGAGAAGGTCGCCACAATGCGCGAAGGCGCGGCCCGGGCGGCGGCTCTCGACCACCTGTACCAGGGCCAGTCGAACGACTGCTACTGGCACGGCGTCTTCGGCGGCATCTACCTCCCCCATATGCGACTAGCGACCTTCGCCCACCTGATCGCGGCCGACGACACGGCCGAGATGGCCGCTCAGGATGCGGACGCTGCGTGGCCGCGCGCGCAGCTGGTGGACATCGACCTCGACGGGCGAGATGAGGCGCTCATGACCGAACCCGGCCAGGTCGTCGGGGTGAAGCTCGACGAAGGTGCGGGCATCGGGCGCTGGGACATCCTCGCCGTCCGTCACG
>DASXSA010000083.1:0-19041 GCA_036506235.1 Candidatus Limnocylindrales bacterium
AGGTCGGATGCCCGGAGGGTGCGCGAGGCGTTCGGATCGAACAGCACCAGGTCGGCGTCGCGGCCGACCTCGATCGCGCCCTTGGCTGACAGCCCGAACAGTCGAGCGGGCGTCGTCGCGAGGAGGTCCACCATCCGGTCCAGCGAGATCCGGCCGCGTGCCACTCCCTCCGAGTACACGAGCGACAGCAGCGTCTCGATGCCGGGCGCGCCGTTGCTGATCTTGTCGAACGAGACCCCACGCGACCCGCCTGCCTTCTCCACCGCGAGGCGATCCGGCACGTGGTCCGTGGCCACCAGGTCCAGCGAGCCGTCCGCCAGGCCGCCCCACAGCGCGTCGCAATCGGCCGCCGACCGCAGCGGCGGCGAGATGACGCAGCTGACCGCGTCGTCAAGGCGACCCGCATAGCGCTCTTCCGTGAGCGTCAGGTAGTGCGGGCACGTTTCCGCCAGCGCACGGATGCCAGCCTCCTTCGCCCGCCGAACCTCGTCCAGCGCCGCCCCGGACGAGAGGTGGACGACATACACCGGGGCCGCAGATGCACCCGCGAATGCGAGCGCCCGATGGGTCGCGGCGGCCTCGACAAACGGCGGGCGGGAACGCGCGTGGCCGTCAGGCCCCGTTCGGCCCGCCGCGAGCTCCTGTGCGACACCGGCTTCGAGCAGGACGGGATCCTCGCAGTGCACCTCGAGCATGCCGCCCGCCGTACCGAGACCCCGCATCGCCGCGAACAGCGTGGCGGCAGGGAGGCCGAAGTCGTAGACCATGAACGCCTTCGAGGTCGGCATCCCACCGTCCACGACCGCCGCGAGTTCGGCGATCGGCTCTTCCATCAGGCCGGTGATCACTGGGCTGAGCGAGTAGTCGATCGCCGAATCGGCCTCGGTCGCCGCACGCCATTCCCGCACTCCGGCCAGCAGTGACCGGCCGGCGGCCTCCGATGCATCCCCCGTTCCCGGGTTGTTGAACGCGAGGAACGTCGTGGTGCCCCCGAATGCCGCGGCGAGCGAGTCCTGGAAGAACCGGTCCGGCTCGGCTTCGGTGGCCACCCGGGTGTGCGTATGGACGTCGATCGCCCCGGGCAGCACCAGCAGGCCGGTCGCATCGATGACGTCGCGCGCGCCGGTCGCCAGGACGCCCAGGTCGGCTCGAATGTCCGCCACCCGACCGCCGACCACGGCGACGTCGGCGTGCTGGGATCCCTCAGCGGTAACCAGCGTGCCGCCGCGAATCAGGAGGTCGGTCAATGCGTCGGATCAGCCGTCAATCGGCGGCTTCGATGGCTTCCATCTCGATGTCCTGGGCACCCTCCCAAAGGCAGCGCCGCCCGACCTCCCGGAGTCGGTCGGTCCACCCCTCGTCCGGCACGAGGGTCGCGAAGTGGTTCCCGGCCAGCTGCCCCACCTTCGAGGAGAACGAGCACGCCCCGTACGGAAAGAGGATCTCGCACTCCGAGATGCCACCCGGGTAGATCAGGAGCTGGCCGGGCGCGGGGTGAGATGTGTGGTTCTCGAACTCGAGGTCGGGCCGCATGTCGCCGAACGGGATCCACGTGGACTCGCCGCTCCAGCGGCAGTGGATGAGCTGCGAGCGCAGGGGCAGCAGCGCACGGATCACGGCCGCCGTGCGAGGCGCCTCCGGCCGCCACCGCGCGATAAAGTTCAGGTTGCCGACCCGGATTGCCAGCCGTCCGGTCGTCTCCGCCTCGCTCTCCATGCGCGGGAGGATAACCGTGGCCGAAGCTGCCGCACATCCTCGGCCGACGATCTCGACACATGTCCTGGACACGGAGCGCGGCGTGCCCGCGCAGGGTGTCCGCGTGGCGCTCTACCGCCTCGACGTCGCCGACAAGCCGGTCCGGATGACGCAGGCCCTCACCGATGCAGACGGCCGGGTCCGCGACCTGCTGGAGCGGCCGCTGATGGCCGGGGACTACCGGCTCGAGTTCGACGTGGCACACGAGGACGGGTCGTTCTTCACGGCGCTCGCGGTGGATCTCCGGATCCGCGACGTGGAGAGGAGCTACCACGTACCGCTTCTCCTGTCCACCTACTCGCTCACCACCTACCGCGGCAGCTGATGGACACGCGGACGGATGTGGTCGCGGCCATCCCGGAACTGGATGCGCTCCCCGGCGGAGCGTTCGCGGACGCGATCGCTCCGCTCTTCGAGGGCGCGGAGCGATTCGTCGCCCGGCTGGAGCGCGAGCGGCCGTTCGGAACCGCCGAGGCGCTCTTCGCGCGCGCTCGCACCGTGGCGATGCAGATGCCCGAGGACGAGCAGATCGAGCTCGTCGACGCCCATCCCCGGTTGGGAGCGCCGCCGGGATCGGTGTCGGCCTTGTCGTACGTCGAGCAGGGCTATGAGCGTGACGCGGCCGACGCGGCCGCGGAGGAGGATCGTCGCGAGATCGACGCGCGGCTGGCGCGGCTCAACACCGCCTATGAGCAGCGATTTGGCTTCCGATTCTGTGTTTTCGTGGCCGGTCGCCCGCGGGCAGACCTGCTGCCGGTCTTCGAGAAAGCCCTGACCGCGGAGCGTTCCTCGGAGCTGCGGCGGGCCGTCGTCGCTGCCGTCGACATCGCCGAAGCGCGCTATCGCCGGATGCAAAGCGCGGAGGACGAGACCCGGTGATCGAGCTCGGTCCGAACCGCTACGGCAAGTCGGCAATCCGGCTGGTCAAGGTGATCAGGGGGCCGGACCGTCACCAGGTCAGGGACCTGACTGTCGCGGTCAGCCTGGAGGGCTCCTTCGAGGCGGCGCACGTCGAGGGCGACAACTCGCTCGTCGTCGCGACGGACACGATGAAGAACACGACCTACGCGCTGGCCAAGGATCACCTCGACGGGCCGGTCGAGCGCTTTGCCGGAATGCTGGCCGAGCATTTCCTCGGTTTCCAGCAGGTGGACTCCGCGACCGTCACCGCCCGCGAGCACGCATGGCAGCCGATCCCCGTGCCGTCCGGCGCCGCTCCCGATGCGTTCATGCGTGACGCCTCCTTCACGCGGTTCGCCGAGGCCGAAGCCCGGCGAGGGGAGACGCGGGTTCGCGCCGGCCTCGAGGACCTGACTGTCCTGAAGACCACGAAATCCGCGTTCGTCGGATTTCCGCGCGACCGCTTCACCACCCTGCCGGAGGCCGCGGACCGGCTCATGGCCACGAAGGTCAGCGCGACGTGGGCCTATTCGCGCGGCCGTCCTGCCCTCGACTACGACGCGCTGTTCGACGGCGTCCGCCGATCTCTGCTCGAGGTCTTCGCCGAGCACGAGAGCCCGTCGGTCCAGGCCTCGGTCTGGATCATCGGCCGCGCGATCCTCGAGCGGCATGCGGACGTCGACGAGATCACGATGCGGCTGCCGAACCTCCATCACTGGCAGGTCGACCTGTCGCCCTATGGGCTCGGAAACGACGGCGAGATCTTCGTCGCCACCACCGAACCCCACGGGTTGATCGAGGCCACCGTCCGACGCCGCACCGAGTGATTGGTCCGGGCCGCGACCGCCCGCGTATCTGAGGCATGGAGCTCCTGGGCCTCGGGGCGATCGTTGGGTTGATCGCGCTCAAGGAAGCGGGCGTACCGATCCCGGTGCCCGGCGACCTGGTGGTGATCGGTGCAGGCATCGCGGCCGCGTCCGGATCGTTCAACCCCCTTGCCGGGATCGTGCTGATCGTCGGTGCGACGATCGTTGGCGGAACGGTGCACTTCCTGCTCGTGCGCGGCCCCGGCCGGCTGGTCATCGTGCGCCTCCTCGAGCGCCTGGGCGTTCCCGAGTCGCGCATCGAACGTCTCACCGAACGGTTGCGCAGGTCGGGCGCCCGGGGCGTTGCCGTCGCCCGGATGACGCCGGGTGTCAGAATCGTCGCGGTGGCCGCCGCCGCGCTGGCTGCCCTGCCGTTCGCGCGATTCCTCGCCGGGCTCGCGGCCGGCAACGCGGTCTTCACGTCGGCACATTTCGCGCTCGGATTCGTGGTCGGTCGGCCGGCAGTGTCGATCGCCGCCAGCCTGGGGACGGCCCTCGTTGTCGGGGTCGTCGTGCTCGCCATCGTGGGCGGCGCGGGGTGGTGGGCCCTTTCGCGCCGTCGTTCCCGGGGTGGTGCCGCGGCCGCGTCTGCCTCGGGCGCCGACTGGGCAGACGCGGCATGTCCGGCGTGCCTGCTCCTTGCGGCGGTCTCCATCAGGACTGGCGAAATGGAGGCGTATACGGTGACACGGAGGGCGTGACACCCTAGGTGGCACAGCCCGGATCTACGGTCCCGGGCATGGAAGCGACCCGCATCGTCCAGTTTCCGCTCAACGAGCCATCGCCCGACGTCCGGGTCGAGGGGGACGCCATCGTCGTCAGCCGGTTGCTCGTGCGGGACGCCGCGCTTGCCGCGTTTGTGGCCGATCGCCCCAACCAGGAGCGTCCGGGTCTGGTTGAACGCGCGCTGAAAATCGGGCTCCTTGCGCTCCTGGACTCGGGCGTGACCGTCAACGTCGATGCGGTCCGTCGCGAGTTCGAGACGATGCTGCGCCAGACGGAAGCCGCCAACGAGAAGGCTGCCGCGATGCTGGAGCAAACCCTTCGAACGAACTTCGCAGATGGCGACGGCCGGCTCCCACGGACGCTGGAGAAGTTCCTCGGTGATCGAGGCGCGCTGCGGTCGTTCGTCAGCGAGCTGTTCGACGAGTCGAAGCGGGATAGCGCGATCGGCCGCATCGGCCGGCTCCTTGGGACCTACTTCGACGGCGACGCGAGCAAGCTCGCCCAGCTGCTCGATCCCACGCGCATGAACTCGCCGCTGCATCAGTTCCGGATGGAGATCGCGGACGGTTTCGAGAAGCTCAACGCTCGGTTGACCGCGATCGAGGCCGCCGCGGCGGCACGGGCGGTGGAGCGTTCCCGATCAGCCGCCAAGGGCGGCGACTTCGAGGACCTGCTTGAAGACCTGCTCGGGGCGATCGCCCGGGGGGCGGGAGACACCGTCGATCGCACCTGTGACGAGATCGGCGCCGTCATGCGCTCGAAGAAGGGCGACTTCGTGATCACCCTCGATCCGGGGATGACCAGGGGCGTCGACCGCCGGATCGTCGTTGAGGCAAAGGACCGAGCGATGTCCGGCCGGGAGATGCGCGACGAGCTGACGGAGGCGAAGGCCAACCGCTCCGCCACCACCGGCCTGGTCGTCTTTACGCCGGCGCATGCGCCGGCGGGCATCGCTCCCTTCGACGTGCGCGGCACGGACGTGTACTGCGTGATCGATCCGGCGGCTCCGGACCTTGCGACACTTGAAGCCGCAGTGCGCCTGGCCCGACTCTATGCGCTGGCCACGATGCGCGACTCGAGCGTCGAATTCGATGGCGAAGCGGTCGTCGCCGCGCTCACCGGGATCCGCCACCAGCTCGAGGCCATCAAGGGCCTGAAGTCGACCCTGACCTCGATCGGCAAGAGCGCCGGCGACGTTTCGAGTGGACTCGATCGACTGCGGGACGGGATCATCGAGCGGGTCCTGGACGCCGAGACCGAGCTGCGGCGCGACGCGTCGGCTCTCGCTTCGAGCTGAGGAACTGTCGCCGCCGCCGTTGCCTGCATGCAACGCCTTGCCGCCCTCCGGCAGCGTGATCGAAGGCCTTGCGATCTCAAGGTATAGTCACGCCGCGGCCCGCCCGGCCGCGATCGGAGCACGAGGCATCCATGGCGCGCGCAATGTGGCGGGGGGCCATCCAGTTCGGGCTGGTGACGATCCCCGTCAAGCTCTACGTGGCGACAGAGTCCAAAGCCGGCATCAGCTTCAACATGCTGCACGACAAGGACCTGTCCCGGATCCAGATGAAGATCTACTGCCCGCAGGACGACAAGATCATCCAGCGGACGGATACGGTGAAGGGCTACGAGTGGCAGCCCGGCGAATACGTGGTCATCACCGACGAGGACCTCGAGAAGCTGCCACTGAAGACCGTCCGCTCCATCGAGATCGAGCAGTTCGTGGCCCGGGACGAGACGGGCGACGGCGTCGGAAAGTTCGTCAAGAGCGCCTACTACATCGAGCCGGACAAGATCGGTCGCAAGGCGTTCTACCTGCTGCGTTCGGTGCTTGAGGATCGCGGCCTCTCGGCGATCTGCAAGGTCGTCATTAAGGACCGGGAAGCCCTGGCCGCTCTGGACCCCTTCGACGACACGATGATTCTCACCACCCTCCACTGGCCCGACGAGATCCGGGACGTCAAGGAGCTCGACCTCCCGGAGGAGAAGTTCGAGTTCAAGGCCGCCGAAAAGGCGATGGCCGAGCAGCTCGTGTCGGCGATGACCGGCGACTTCGACCCCAGCGCCTACAAGGACGAGTACCGCGAGGCGCTCATGAAGGTCATCGAGGCCAAGGTCGAGGGGCGCGAAGTCGCTGCGCCGGCGCCCGAGCCGGCCAGCAACCTGGTCGACCTGATGGCCGCCCTCGAGGCGAGTGTGAACGCCGCCAAGGCATCGCGATCCGGCGAGAAGCCCGTTTCGGTTCGCGAGGCCCGCGCCAAGTCCGAGGCCCGCGCGAAGGCAGCCGGCGAAGCCGCCGCGGGCGAGGACCGCGACGGCAAGGAGCCTGCCCGCAAGCCCGCGTCGGCCAAGGCGAAGAGCGCGAGCGAGGAGCGAGAGGAGAAGCCCGCCCGGCGGCGCAAGACCGCCTGACTCGAACCGCCCCCGGCTTGGTCCGCACCGTGCTCGGTTGAGGGTTTGCCGCCGCCGCGCGGATTGCCCAGACTGAGCCCGTGCCGCTCGAGACCTACCAGCGCAAGCGCGACTTCGGGAAGACACCGGAACCACCGGGAGCGACGGCAAAAGCGGAGGCGCCCCGGAAGACCGGCGGCGGCCGATTCGTCGTCCAGCGGCACCGGGCCACGAGGCTCCACTACGACTTCCGGCTCGAGATCGACGGCGTACTCGTCAGTTGGGCGGTCCCGAAGGGGCCGTCCCTTGACCCGAAGGAGCGGCGCCTCGCGATGAAGGTCGAGGATCACCCCCTCGAGTACATGGACTTCGAGGGCGTGATTCCCAGGGGCGAGTACGGCGCCGGCGACGTGATCGTGTGGGACTGGGGCACCTGGGAACCGGACGCCGAAACGCCCGACCCGGCCAAGGCGATCGAGGAACGCGAGCTAAAGTTCCGGCTCGACGGGCAGAAGCTGAAGGGCCGCTTCACGATCGTTCGCACCCGGCCGCGGGAAGGAGAGGACGGCGAGCCCTGGCTCCTCATCCACAAGCGCGACGAATCCGCGGTCAGCGGCTGGGACGCGGAAGACTTCCCGCAGTCCGTCAAGACCGGGCGGACCAACGACGAGGTCAAGGGCGAGCGGACGGCGCTGTGGCAGAGCGGCGCCCCGGCCGCACAGGCCGAGATCGACCTGTCGAAGGCCGTCAGCGCGAAGCTGCCCGAATTCGTCGAACCCATGGCCGCTTCGCTGGCGTCCGCGCCATTCGATAACCCGGACTGGCTGTTCGAGGTCAAGTGGGACGGCTACCGGGTCGAGGCGATCGTCGACGGGGACGCCGTGCGCATGAAGACCCGGCACGGAAACGACGCGAGCGCCTACTTCCCGCGTCTGCTCAGTCCGCCGAGCTGGATCAAGGCGGAGCAGGCGATCGTCGACGGGGAGGTGGTCGCGCTCGACGAGGATGGGCGCCCGGATTTCGGGCTCCTGCAGCTCCGGATCAGCGAGACGGTCGGGAGCCGGGCGCCGGGCCGTCTGGCCGGCATGGCGCGCCCCGCAACTGAGCGGGAGGCTGAGGAGGCCCGCCGGGCGCCGCTCGTTTACGAGGCCTTCGATCTCCTCTACCTCGACGGGAGGCTGCTGCTCAACGTGCCGCTCGAGCACCGCAAGCGGTTGCTGCGCAGCGTCCTTCGCGAGCACTCGCGGGTGCGCTTCGCGTCGCACGTAGAGCAGGAGGGGGTCGCCTTCTTCGAGGCCGCCCGGAAGAACGATCTCGAGGGGATCATCGCGAAGCGGCGCGACAGCCGCTACGAGCCCGGCCGCCGCGTGACGACCTGGCTGAAGATCAAGGTTCGCCCTGAGCAGGAGCTCGTGGTCGGCGGCTACACGCCCGGGGAGGGGAACGCCCGCGACCTGGGTGCGTTGATCGTCGGTGTGTACGAGGCCCGCAAACTCCGCTACGCGGGCAAGGTCGGCAGCGGCTTCAATTCCCGGACCCGGAAGGAGCTCAAGGAGCGGCTCGACTCGCTGGCCGTCGACGAGCCGCCGTTCGATCCGCCGCCGCCCCATCTGCCAGAGCTGCGAGGTGCGCGCTGGGCCCGCCCGGAGCTCGTCATCCGCGCGGAGCTCGGCGGCTGGTCGCGCGACGGCATCGTCCGCCAGAGCGCGTTCAAGGGTGTGGAGCTCGACAGGAGGGCGCAGGAAGTGACGCGGGAGAAGGCGGTCGCAGCGCCTGCCGACGGCAAGTCGGGCGGTCCGTCGGATCCGCCGGGCGATCCACCGAAATCCGGGGCGAAGGCAAAGCAGACACCGTCGGACTCGAAGCGGGCCACCGCGGCCGGTGCGAAACCCGCGGGGAACCCGGCCCGCAAGACGTCCGAAGAACACGAATACCCATGGGCGGCCACGGAAGCGGAGCTGGAGGCGCTCCGCCAGCTCGGTGCTGAGGGCGTCTGGAAGGTCGGGGGTAACGACCTGAAGCTGACGAACCTGAACAAGGTCCTCTTTCCGCCCGCACCGAAGCCCGACGGTTCAACCGGCGACGAGCCGCCGATTTCCAAGCGCGAGCTGATCGAGTACTTCGCCAGGATTGCCCCGGCGATGCTGCCGCACCTGGCCGACCGACCGCTCAACCTCCACCGCTACCCGAACGGAGCGGGTGCGCCTGGCTTCTGGCAGAAGGACATCCCCGACACGGCACCAAAGTGGCTGCGCATCTGGCACGAAACAGGCTTCGAAGAGCGCGAGGATCGGGAGGCGAACGATCACCTCATCGCCGACCGGGTGGCGACGCTGTGCTGGCTCGGGAATCAGGCCGCGTTCGAGATCCACGCCTGGACGTCCACCATCGACGACCCCTGGCGGCCCGCGTTCGCGCTCATCGACATCGATCCCGGCGAGAACACCACCTGGGACGAGACGGTCACGCTGGGGAAGCTTTTCCGGACAGCCCTCGGCCACCTCGGCGTGCGCGGCTACCCGAAGCTGACCGGGCGCCGTGGCATCCAGATCTGGATCCCGGTCATCGCTGGGAAATACTCCTACTCCGACACGAGCAGCTGGGTGGAGCAGGTCTCTCGCGCGGTCGGGGCGATGGTCCCGGACCTGGTTTCCTGGGAGTGGAGTAAGGCGAAGCGCGGGGGTCGGGCTCGGCTCGACTACACCCAGAACGAACCGATCAAGACGCTCGTGGCGCCGTACGCCGTTCGGCCCGCAGCGGGAGCGCCGGTATCCGCGCCGATCTCCTGGGACGAGCTCGACGACCCGGATCTACGGCCGAACCGCTGGACGATCCGTAACGTGATCGCCCGCGTGGCGGAGGTCGGCGACCTGTTCGCCAAGGCCCAGACTGACCACCAGGAGCTGCCCCGGCTCGGATAGGTGGCAAGGCGATCAATCCGAATTCGTACATGACCAGGCTGTTCCTGGCCGCCAACCTTCAGTGCGAAATCGGATTCCGAAAATTGCAACACCGAGCTCGCCCGGGAGAGGGAGGTGGAGCGCCGTGCGATTTCGCACCGTCGCGGCTAGGACACCGTGATCTCGCCGACCCACTTGACCCAGTCGAGGCCTCGCCGATTCGGAGCGACGAGGCGGACCGGCGCGCCGTTCTGAAATGGCAGATCGCCGCCCGCGACCCCCGTCGCCAGAAGCAGCCCACTCGCGTCGCCGATCGGAAAGGACGCCCCCCAACCAGTCAGGGAGCGAACTTCG
Organism: Candidatus Limnocylindrales bacterium; assembly: GCA_036506235.1. GTDB lineage: Bacteria > Chloroflexota > Limnocylindria > Limnocylindrales > CSP1-4 > CF-16. The sequence continues at coordinate 9,890 of DASXSA010000083.1, forward strand.
ATGGTGCTCGCGGTCGACGCGACTCCGGCCGCGTGCAGTACGGCCGCCAGCGGCACGCCACGCCAGGACGTCGCGAGGGCCCAGCCCGAGGTGCAATCCAGCGTCGCCGTGACCTCGGTCTCACCGAGCGCGCGCAGCTCGTCGAGTGACATGGTGCGCGGACGGCCCACGTGGCCGGCCACTGACAGACGCCAGGCTGTCGGATCGAACGCCGGGGCGGCCTCACCGAAGAACGTCGTCGAGGGTGGAACACCGCCGGACGGCAGCAGGCGCGATCCCGTGAACCGCCGGACTCCACCGGCCAACCGCTCGAGGCCGTTCGCGACGCCGAGGGCGACCGTCGCAACCCCACCAAATCCGAGGCCAAGGAGCACAGACCTGCGGCTCACGAATGACGGCCGACGGAAATCGGCGGCGGCCGCGCCGCGGCCGGCCGCCGTGCCTTGGCCCGAGGCCCGAGGAGGTACCAGCCGTGGACGGAGGAGACGCCAACGCTTCGGGATCAGGTGCACGGCCAGGATCGGCACAAGCGCGAGACCCAGCCAGACATGGAGCGTCAGCACCGTGATCGAGCCGAGCCAGGGCAACGAGACTACCCACGCCGTCCCCGACCCCGCCCACGCATAGCCTGCAACCACGCTGCCAAGGGCAATGGCCGAAACCAGCAGACCGACCGACAGACGGGACCATCGCCGCGCGCGAACGGCACGCACGAGGCTGCCGCGAAGCTTGAGCACGATAGCCGCCAGCAGCGCGCCGGCAAGGAGTCCGTGGAAGACGAACAGCCAGGCCGCGTCGGGCGTTCCGGCCCGGAGGGTGAGCAGGCCGGTCGCGCCGACCACCGCCAGGAGGATCGCCAGCAGGCGATCGAGCGCGGCCGCCGAAATCAGGCGGTCGCGAGCCATGGCCTCGGATCCCTTGGCGAATACGGCGCCCGGAAAAAGCACACGAGGGGCTCGCCCGAGGTGTAAACGACCGACGCCGCCGTCCGCGAATCGTCCAGGTTGAGCCTGACCTCGACCGAGTCGTCGTCCGGGTGGTTGGGGTCGTAGATGGCGAGCACAAGCCGCCGATCGTCGACGGAGTAGCCGTAGCACAGCACCTGGTGGTTCTGGCCCAAACGCCGCGGATCCAGTGAGTGGATCCGCACGAGTCCAATCGCCGACAGGTGCCCGCGGTCGATGTCCGCGCGGATGCGGGGCCACTCGTCCTCGACCATGACCCGGGTGGGGCGCCGCCGGCCCAGGAGCCGGCTCCACCAGGTGGGCGCCTCCGGATGGAACGCCATCAGGTCGAAGAAGCGAAGCGGCACGCGGCCGAGGTCGAAGCTGTCGATCTGCCGATCGACCAGATACTGGAACCGCGCACTACCGGCCGGCGGACACGCCCGGTCGTCGGGCGGCAGGGCCCCGATCTCGAACAGGTCACGAGTCGCGAAGGCCATCCCGCCGCACAGCCCGTCCGCGGCATCGCCGACGCGAATCCCAACCGGCCCGGCGCCAAGGCGGACCGTACGCTCGTGCGGGAAACCGTTCGCGAAGTGGAGGCCGCGCGTCGATGGGAGGAATTCTGGTACGCGCGCGACAGCCATCGCGAGAGTCGGTCAGCGGGCCGCGGCCGGTGGCTGGGCAGCAGCTCGCGAACGAGCCGCAACCTCGCGATCGAACCGCTCGGCGGCCGCGACGACCTTCGCCGCATCCGTTTCGCCGAAGACGAGCGCCAGGTGCTGCACGCCGAGAGTCTCGAACCGGGCCACCTCGGCGGCCATTGCGTCCGGCGACCCCGAGATCGCGTAGAACCGGCCGTCGAAGTCACCGAACCGAACGTTGACCCGGGCCGAGAGCTTGGGCATCTGGCGGCCGGCGGCCTCGGCAGCCTCGCGGATGATCTGGATGCGTGGCGCATACGCGTCGGGGCCGGTAGCGCTGGAGTGGTACCAGTCGCCGAGCCGTCCTGCCCTCCGAATAGCCGCTTCCGAGCGCCCCCCGAACAGGATGGGCAGGTTCGCGCCCTGAACCGGCAACGGCCCGAAGACGAAGTCGCGGATCTCGTGGAATCGGCCGACGAACGGCTCCCGTGACCCCGACCACAGGTGACGCCACAGCCGAACGGTTTCGTCGAGGTAGGCGCCGCGCACGTGGAAGCGGTCGGCCATGCCGAGGTTGCGGAACTCCGCCTCGTTCCAGCCCAATCCCACGCCGGCGATCACCCGACCCCGGGTCAGCGCGTCGAGGGTTGCCAGCTCCTTGGCCAGGACAACTGCGTTGCGCTGCGGCACGACGAGCACGGATGTGCCGAGCCGCAGCGTCGCGTGGCGCGCGCCGACGTGCGCCAACGCCAGGATGGCCTCGTAGATATGGCCGTACTCGCTCGCGGCGGAGTGCGGAACGAGCACGTGGTCGGTCGTCCACACCGTCGAGTAGCGCAGCCGTTCGGCCGCTTCGGCGGCGGCCTCGATGCCTTCCGCGGTCGCGCCATCGGGCATCGTCGGCAGGACCAGCCCGAAATCCATCCGCCGATGGTAGTCGCGGGGCGTCGATGTCGCCTTCGCTCAGCCAGTCGGCGCCACGAGGGCTTCGGTCGAGCTTGCCTTAGCGTCGGCGCCAGCAAGCGGAGGCCGAAGGTCGAGAAGGCACCGGACGCTAGCTCGCGATCGGGGGGCCGAACCAGACACTGGCGGCGATGATCACGTAGAGCCCGACGAGGGAGAGGCCTTCGAGCCAGGTCGATTCGCCGTCGAACACGATGACCGCCGCGAGGATGGCTGACAGCGCGACCGACGCAAGCAGGAGCGGCGAGAGGACGAGCGTCAGCGGCGCAGGCGCCAGCAGGCTGATGATCACGAGCGCGGGGATCAGCGCGAGGGCGACCTGCAGGCTGGCGTTGAGGATCAGGCTGATCGCGAGGTCGGGCCGGTTCCGATACGCCATCTGGACGCCAACGACGTGCTCCACGGCGTTGCCCGCGATCGCGACGATCACGAGCCCGACGAACGCTTCGGAGAGGCCGATGGCGGCCATGGCCGGACGCAACGCCTCCACGAACCAGTCGGATACCAGTGCGGCGGCTCCGCCCGACACCGCGAGGACGCCGAGCGCCAGCGACAGCGGCCAGACCGGGCCCTCCTCCATGTGGACGCTCGCGCTGGCACCCGGACCGCCAGCGATCGAGAAGGGGATGGATGCCCCGAAGACGATCAGCAACACGACCGAGGTGATCACCGACAGCTCGACGGCGTGGCCCTGATCGGGGGCGCCCGGAGCCGTCGCGAGCGTCGGAATCGTGAGGGCCGCCACGGACAACAGCAGGAGCGTCGCGATCAAGCGGACACGTTCGCGGACGAAGCGCTGCACGCCGTGGCGCAGTCCGCCCGCGATGAACGCCAGGCCCAGGACCAGCAGTGTGTTCGCGAGGATCGACCCGATCAGGGCGGTCTGGACCAGGACGACCAGTCCAGCCTGCAGCGCAAAGATCGAGATGAAGAGCTCGGGCAGGTTGCCGAGCGCCGACTGGAGAACGCCGGTCGCACCCGGGCCGAACCGGTAGCCGAGCTCGTCGGTCGCCTCGCCCACGATGGCGGCCAGTGCGCCAAGGGCGAGCGCCGAGACAACGAAGACGGCGACTTCGTCCGCGCCGGCGGACCGCAGGACGAAGGTCAGGATCGTGGCCGCGGTCGCCGCGAGGATGAGCACCGCGGCCCGACGACCCATGGTGGCCGCGAGGCCGGTGACGGAGGCCATCGGGGCAGGATAGGGGCTGCCTCGGGCTACCATCGAGGCATGTCTGCTGCCGGTACCGAGCCCCGCTACACGAATCGGCTCGCCGGGGAGACGAGCCCGTACCTGCTCCAACACGCCCACAACCCGGTCGACTGGTACCCGTGGGGCCCCGAAGCGCTCGCCAAGGCGAAGGCCGAGGACAAGCCGATCTTCCTCTCGATCGGCTATGCCGCATGCCACTGGTGCCACGTCATGGAGCGCGAGTCCTTCGAGGACGAGGCGACCGCCGCAGACCTTCGGGACGGGTTCGTGGCGATCAAGGTCGACCGCGAGGAGCGGCCGGACCTCGACCAGGTCTACATGACTGCCGTGCAGGCGATGACCGGCTCGGGCGGCTGGCCGATGAGCGTCTTCCTGACACCCGACGGCAAGCCCTTTTACGGCGGAACCTACTTCCCCAACGATGCTCGGCACGGGTTGCCGTCTTTCCGGGACGTGCTGGCCGGCGTTCGGAGGGCTTGGCAGGGCGATCGGGCCGCGGTCGAGTCATCCGGCGCCCATCTGGTCGAAGAGCTGGTCCGTCACGCCCGGGCGGATACGACCGCCGGGACAGCTCCGTTGGCGGACCGTTCTCAGCTCGACGCGGCGGTCGCCGCACTCGAGGCGACCTTCGACGCCGCGCGGGGAGGGTGGGGCCGCGCGCCGAAGTTCCCGCAGTCGATGACGATCGAGTTCCTGCTGCGCCGCTCGGCCGGCTCCGACGGCCGGCCGGGTGCCGACGCCCGTGCTCTGGCCATGGCGCTCCGGACCCTGGACGCAATGGCCGACGGCGGTATCCACGACCAGCTGGGGGGCGGGTTCCACCGTTACGCGACCGACGCGGCCTGGCTCGTGCCCCACTTCGAGCAGATGCTGTACGACAACGCCCAGCTCGCACGGGTCTACCTCCATGCCTGGCAGCTCACCGGTGACAAGCGTTATCGGGACGTCGCGCGCGGAACGCTGGACTACATGGCTCGCGAGCTGAGAACGGGCGACGGTGCGTTTGCCGCGAGCCAGGACGCGGACACCGAGGGCGAAGAGGGTGGCACGTTCACATGGACGGCGGCGGAGGTTCGCGACGCCCTCCACTCCGACGAGCTTCGCCGGCTGGTCTCTGCCGCCTACGGTGTGACCGAGGCCGGCAACTGGGAAGGCAAGACCATCCTGTCCAGGGTCCGCTCCGCTGCGCAGCTCGCAGTCGAGTTCGAGCTTTCCGAGGACGACGTCGCGACTCGCCTGGAGGAGGCACACGGAATCCTGCTCGCGCGCCGCGCGGAGCGCCCGCAACCCGCCCGCGACGACAAGGCCCTCGCAGCGTGGAACGGCCTGGCGATCGGAGCGTTCGCGGACGCCGCGGCGGCCCACTCAGCCTCGGAGGATCCAGACGATCGCGAGGCCGCGAGGTCCGATCGCGCGATCGCCGTCGACGCCGCGAACGCCACCCTGGACGGCCTCCGTGGCCCGGACGGGCGGCTGAAGCGCTCCTGGAAGGACGGCCGCGCTTCGGGCGAGGGCGTGCTCGAGGACTACAGCCACCTTGCCGACGGCCTGCTCGCGCTGTACGAGGCAACCTTCGACGACCGCTGGTTCGTCACGGCCCGTGAGCTCATGGACACCGTGCTGGAGCGCTTCGCAGACCCGGCCGGCGGGTTCTTCGACACCGCCGACGACCACGAGACGCTGGTGACTCGCCCGAAGGACATCCAGGACAACGCACTCCCGTCCGGGAACGCCATGGCGGCCGTTGTGCTGCTCCGACTCGCCGCAATGACCGGGGAAGAGCGCTATCGGGCGGCCGCGGAGGCGGCGCTGTCCCAGGTCTCCGGGTTGCTCGGCCGGTATCCGTCCGCGTTCGGGCAATGGCTGGTCGCGCTCGATTTCGCGCTCGGCGCGCCGCTCGAGGTCGCGATCGTGGGCCGGCCGGAGGATCCCCTCACCGCCGCGTTGCTCGACGTTGCCAGAGCTGGTTTTCGGCCCAGGCAGGTCGTGGCGGTTTCATCCCAGGAGACCGCGCCGCGGAGTGCGGTGCCGCTCCTCCATGATCGATCAATGGTCGAAGGACGACCGACCGCCTTCGTCTGCCTGAACTTCGCCTGTCAACTGCCGGTGACCGAGCCCGAGGCGTTGCGCGCGCAGCTCGACGCCCCTGCTGGCGCCGCATGAGCCGGGTGACCGAACAGGTCGAGATCCGCGAGGCCCGCCCTGACGAGTACCAGACGATCGGTGACCTGATCGTGTCCGCGTACATCGGCTACCCGGAAGTTGCGGAGGATCCCGCATACATCGAGGAACTGCGGGACGTCGCCACTCGTGCCGCGGTCCGCCCGGTCCTGGTTGCGGTCGACGAGACGGGGACCGTCCTCGGGTCCGCGACCTACATCGGCGGGCCGGGTCCGTTCGCCGAATCGCAGGACGAGGACGAGGCGGCGTTCCGCATGCTGGCGGTCCGCCCTTCCGCCCGCGGGCGCGGCGTCGGCGAGGCGCTCACGCGCGCGTGCATCGACCGCGCGCGAGCGGACGGCCGGGCGCGGATCGTCCTCTTCACACTGCCCGCAATGACGACCGCGCACCGGTTGTACGAACGCCTCGGGTTCGAGCGCTCGCCGGAGCGGGACTGGGAGTTCGCGCCCGGGCGCCGGCTGCTGAGCTACGGGCTGGCGCTGCGCTGACGGGAGGACGGCCGCACCGGGATACCCGCGGATCGAACGTCAGATCAATCGGCGACAGCCGCGCCCAGGTTGCGCAGGAAGTTGAGCCCGGCCGCCACGTCTTCCGCGCTCGCATACGGACCCGGCATGAGGAAGCATGGTCGCGCGCCAAGGGCGACGCCCTGGAGCTGGCCCCACCTGGCGCTCAGCCGTCGGCCGGCGGCGATGTCGGCCGCCCGCTTGTACACGAACACGACGGCTGCCGGCCGCCAGAGTGCGACCTTCTGCCACAGCGGTCCCACGCCCGCCCGGAGCTCCGAGTCGCTCGCGTTGTCGCGCGGGCTGGGTCGTTTGATGAGGTCGGTGATGCCGTGGCCGGCGGCGACCAGGGCATCGTCCGCGGAGCCAATCGAGGTGTCACCGGGCAGGATCCCGGCCGCGATCAGCCGCCGCCAGAACATCTGTCCCAACCGGCCCTGGTGATAGTGACCCGCGTTCACACTCACGAGCGATGGATTGAGGCCGACGAACAGCAGGCCGCCTCGCGCCGGGGGCAGATCCGCGAGCGTGGTCGTCTGCCGTCCGTCGACGTCGATCACCGTTCGGTGCGGGCCCGGGCCCGGCCGTCGCGTCAGTTCGGCGAGGTCGGGAGGCTCCCCCCGGTTAGACACGATTCGTGGGACGCGTCAGGTCGGAGGCTGGTCGTCGTCGGTGGGGCGGTTGCGCTCGCTGCGAAAGTTCGATGCCTCCCGCCGCGCGTTGCGGATCCCGTTGCCCAGGCTGCGGCCAAGCTGCGGGAGTGTCTTCGGACCGCGCCAGATCAGCACCAGGACCAGGATCACGACGAGCAGCAGGGTGAGATCCACGCGCGCATGGTACGCGCGAGGCCGCGGCGCCGGAAGCTCAGGCCCGCCGCTCGGCGCGCGGAATGACGAGTCGAATCGTCGTGTGCGTGTCCGAGAACGAGACGACCTTGTTGTCGACCAGCCCGGCCGATCTTGCGGCTGCCATGACGTCCGTGTCCCGGATCCTGGCCGCCTTGCCCTTGCGTGAGACGACCCAGATGGCGCCGTTCGGGACGATCGAGCCTCTGAGCTCCCGAAGGGGAAGCAGTTGTTCGATGGAGTCCGCCGCGACGAAGATCAGGTCCGTGTGGGGCTTCGGTTGCCCGTCGGTGACGTCGGACGTCCGGCTCGCCAGCAGGCCCCGAAAGCTCGAATCCTCGACGTCCAGGATCGCGACCCTGGCGCCCGGGCGGACGCCCAGCTTGTCCAGCAGCGGCCTCGTGTAGGTTCGTTCCACGGCGCTATCTTGCCATCCGTGCCGACAGCCGCCGGTCCGCTTCTCGTGTTCGGACCCCGATCGCCGACCTACGACTTCGGGTCGGCGCATCCGTTGACGCCCAGGCGATTCGGGCCGGGAATTGACCTCCTGCGGGCTGTGGGCGCCGAGCCCGGTCTGGCCCCCGAGCCTGCCCCGGACGAGGAGCTGCTGCTCGCTCACACCACGCGCTACCTGGAGGCCGTCCGGCGGTTCTCACGCGACCCGTTCGGCGAGCCGGAGGCGGGAATCGGCCAGTTCGGGGATGACCCGCCGTTCGCGGGCATGCACGAGGCCGCCGCAGCCGTCGCCGGCGGAAGCCTGCGAGCACTGGAGGCCATCCTGCGCGGCGACGTCGAGCACGCGTTCCATCCGGGTGGCGGCCTGCACCACGCCATGCCGGACCGCGCGTCGGGCTTCTGCATCTACGACGACCCCGCGCTGGCGATCGCTCTTGCACGTCGCGCGGGGATGCGTGTGTTGTATGTCGATCTCGACGTCCATCATGGCGACGGCGTCCAGGCAATCCACGCCTCGGATCCGGGCGTAATGACGATCTCCTTCCACGAGTCGGGCCGCTATCTCTTCCCGGGCAGCGGGTTCGCGAGCGAGGTTGGAGAAGGGACTGCCGCCGGAACGGTGGTGAACGTTCCGATGGAGCCGTTCACGGGCGAAGATGCCTGGCTCGCGGCCGTCAACTCGATCGTTCCGGCGCTCGCCGCGGCCTTCGGGCCCGACGTGGTCGTGAGCCAGCACGGCGCCGACTCGCATGCCTGGGATCCGCTCGCGCACCTTCAGGTCACGACGACCGCGATGGGTCGCGCGGCACGGCTCGTCGACCAGGTCGCGCACCGCTTCGCGGGCGGTCGCTGGCTGGCGACCGGCGGCGGAGGCTACGAGGTCTATCGGGTGGTCCCGCGCGCCTGGGCCCTGACGTGGCTGGCGGGTGCCCATCGGGAAGCGCCCGCGGAGACTCCAGAGAGCTGGCGTGAACGGTGGGCGTCCGAGTCGGCGACCTACGGCCAGTCTCCCCCTCCGACGACGTTCGACGACGAGCCGAACGCGGGACTGGCGAGCGATCTCCGCCAGCGGTCGGCCGAGGCGGAGTCCCTCGGGACCGCCCGGCTGCTGCGGCGAGTTGTCGTTCCACGCCTGCTTCGGATGGCCGAGGAGCGCGAGTGGTGGACCCCATTCGAGGACGAGCCGTCGCCCGCGTCGAACGAGGCTGCGGCACCACGCGCGTCGGCAACGCCGACCGTGATCGAGCGGTTGAGCCGCGAATCCATCGGGCGCCTGTCTTTGGCTGCGCGGGTGATCTCACCACTCGATCCGGCGGCCGGGCACGCGCTGATCACGCGAGCCATGGCCGACGGGGCGCAAGTGAGCGCCGCGGTCGCTGGTGCCACCCTCGTCGCACTCGCGA
>DASXSA010000084.1:0-5991 GCA_036506235.1 Candidatus Limnocylindrales bacterium
CCCGGCGTGGCGGCTGGCGCACAGGATCAGCACTCCCGACCGCGGCATCGACCACCTCGACTTCTCGGCCGACGGCTCGTACCTGCTCGCGAGCACCGAGTTCAGCGGTACGGTCGTGCGGGTCGACCTCGTATCCATGGCGGTAACGGGCCGGCTGCGCCTCGGCGGCTCAACGGTGGACGTCAAGCTGGCGCCGGACGGGCGCCGCTTCTTCGTGGCGAACCAGATGCGCGACGGAGTGTCTGTGGTCGACCCGCTGGCGATGGAGGAGGTCGCCTTCATCCACACTGGGCGCGGTGCCCACGGGATGGTCTTCAGCGCGGACACGCGCCGGCTGTTCGTCTCGGATCGGCTGGCCGGCGACATCGCGGTGATCGACGTGGCGACGCTCCGCCTGATCACGCGCTGGCACATCGGGGGCAGCCCGGACATGTTGATCCTCTCGACCCTGGGCAACCGGCTGTGGGTCTCCAACCGCTTCGGCGGCTCGGTCACGGTCGTCGATGCGCGCTCGGGCCGAAGGCTCGCCACGATCGCCACCGGCTCGTCGCCCCACGGCCTTACGTACTACCCCCAGCCGGGCGCCTTCTGCATCGGCCACAACGGCGTGACTCGCTAGGTCGACCCCGCACGGCCGAGCCCGAGCACCCGAGGAGTCCAGGGGGCTCGGCTATCATCCCGCGATGGCGACGCTCTCCCGTGACGACGTTGCCCACGTCGCCTACCTGGCGCGCCTGGGCCTCACCGATGAGGAGCTGTCGCGCCTCGAGGGGCAGCTCAACCACATCCTCGAGCAGTACGCGATCCTCGCCCGCCTCGACACCGAGGCGATCCCGCCAACGGCGCAGACGATCGAGCTCGAGAACATCCTGCGCGACGACGTCGTCGAGCCATCGTTCACCGCCGAGGAGGCGCTGGCGAACGCGCCTCAGCGCGAGGGCGACTTCATCCTCGTGCCGGCGATCATCGGCGACGACTAGCCGGTAGTACACCGCGGCGGCCGACGACCTGTGACAAACCTCACGAGACTCTTCGCCCACGAAATGGCGGACCTGCTCCGCCGAGGGGAAGTCACCTCGCGAACGCTGACCGAGGCCCATCTGGCCCTCGCGGAACGGCAGAACCACGCGCTCCACGCGTGGCTGACGATCGATCGGCAACGGGCGCTCGACGAGGCCGATGCGGCCGACGCCCGGCTGGCGGCCGCCCGGGCGGAGGGGGTCGACACCGCAAACCGGCTGCACCCGCTGCTCGGCATTCCAGTCGCGCTCAAGGACCTGGTGTGCATCGCCGGAGGCCAGGCCACGGCGGGCTCGCGGATCCTCGACGGCTACCGGTCCCCGTACGACGCTTACATCACGGAACGCCTCCGCGATGTCGGCGCGGTTGTCCTCGGCAAGACGAACATGGACGAGTTCGCGATGGGGTCCTCGACCGAACACTCGGCCTACGGCCCTACCTCCAACCCGTGGGCGCTCGATCGCGTGCCGGGCGGGTCGAGCGGCGGCTCCTCGGCGGCAGTCGCGGCCTTCCACGTCCCGCTCGGGATCGGCACCGACACGGGTGGCTCGATCCGCCAGCCGGCGGCTCTGTGCGGGGTCGTCGGGATGAAGCCGACGTACGGCCGGGTCAGCCGCTACGGGATCGTGGCGTTCGCCAGCTCGCTCGATCAGATCGGGCCGTTTGCACGGGACGCGCGAGACGCAGCGGCGCTGCTGCACGTGGTTGCCGGGCGAGACGACCGCGACTCGACCTCCGCTCCCGTGCCGGTTCCTGACGAACTCCTGGCCCTGCCCGCGTCGAACGACGAGGCAGCTGCCTGGCTCCGCGGACGGCGCCTCGGGCTCCCGAAGGAGTACTTCGTGGCCGGCATGGAGCGAGGCGTCGAGGAGCGGGTCCGGGAAGGAGTCGCGGCGCTCGAGGGTGCGGGCGCGCGCGTCGAGGAGGTCAGCCTGCCCCATACCGACTATGGGCTGGCCACCTACTACATCGTCGCGCCGGCAGAGGCGTCGGCGAACCTCGCGCGCTACGACGGCATCCGCTACGGGCCGCGCCTGGGTGACGGCACCGTGCTCGAGAACTACCTTGCGACCCGGGGCCGGGGGTTCGGGGCGGAGGTCAAGCGCCGGATCATGCTCGGAACGTATGCGCTGTCGGCGGGTTACTACGACGCCTACTACCTGAAGGCCCAGAAGGTGCGCACGCTGATCAAGCAGGACTTCGACAGCCTGTGGGCGCAGGGCTTCGATGCGCTCGTGGCGCCGACGAGCCCCACCGTCGCCTTCCCGTTCGGCGCGAGGATGGCCGATCCCGTTTCGATGTACCTGTCGGACGCCTGCACGCTGCCGGTGAACATGGCCGGCCTGCCCGGGATCTCGGTCCCGTGCGGGCTCGCGGAGGGCCTGCCGGTCGGTCTCCAGTTCATCGGAGCGGCGTGGTCGGAGCTGGAGCTGCTGCGGCTGTCGCGCGCCTACGAGGCAATAACCGCCGACGCGGAGTGGCGAAGGCTCGAGCCAACCGATCTGCCACCGGCCGACGATCCTTCGACGCCAACCCCGACCGAGCGAGCAGGCGTACTCTCTGCCTCGTGACGACCGACGCGCGTGTAGAGCCGGCTCTCGAACCCGCCGCTGAACCGGTTGCAGGCGACGGCCGCCGTCCGCCCGGAAGGTCCGCGGAAACGCGGCTGGCCGCTCGTGTTCAGGCGGTGCCGCCGTCGGGCATTCGGCGGTTCTTCGACATCCTCGCGACGATGGAGGACGTCATCAGCCTGGGCGTCGGCGAGCCGGATTTCGATACGCCCGCCCCGATCATCGAAGCGGGCATCGCCAGCCTTCGCCGCGGCCGGACGCACTACACCTCCAACTACGGGACCATGGAGCTGCGCCGCGCACTGGCGGACCACCTGGAGCGGCGCTATGGCGTGCGCTATGACCCGGCGCACGAGATCCTGATCACGGTCGGGGCGTCGGAGGCCGTCGATCTGGCGCTTCGGGCGACGTGCGACCCGGGCGACGAGGTCGTCCTCCACGAGCCGTCCTACGTCGCCTACGCGCCGGCGGTCATCTTCGCGGGTGGGGTCGTGCGTCACGTCCCGACCCGACTGGAGGACGACTTCGCGCTGGATCCGGCGGCCGTCGAGGCGGCGATCACGCCGAAGACGAAGGCGCTTTTCCTGGGCTACCCGTGCAACCCGACCGGCGCGGTCCTGCCCGACGCGGTCCAGGACGAGCTGGCCCGTATCGCCGCGACCCACGACCTGCTCGTGTACTCGGACGAGATCTATGACCGCCTGGCCTATGGCTCGTACCGTCACCGGGCGTTCAGCTCGCTGCCCGGGATGCGCGAGCGGACGATCCTCATGGGCGGCTTTTCCAAGGCCTACGCCATGACCGGGTGGCGGGTCGGATACCTGTGCGCGCCGGCGCCGCTCCTCGAGGGCATCGTCAAGGTCCACCAGTACGGGATCATGTCGGCGCCGACCACGGCCCAGGACGCCGCGCTGGAGGCTCTGCGCTCGGGAGAGCCCGACGTCGAACGCATGCTGGCCGAGTACGACCGACGGCGGCGCATGTTCGTCGACGGCCTCAATGCCCTCGGCCTGCGGACGTTCGAGCCTCGCGGCGCGTTCTATGCCTTTCCGGAGGTCGCCTCGGCGACCGGCCTCGACTCGGAGACGTTCACCGAGCGGCTGCTCGAGGAGGAACACGTGGCGGTCGTGCCGGGCGGTGCCTTCGGCCCGTCGGGCGAGGGCCACGTCCGGGCCTGCTATGCGACCTCGTACGAACGTCTGGAGCAGGCGCTTGGCCGCATCGGCCGGTTCGTGGAGCGCCACCGAACCTGAGGAACTGAACCTGTCGGGCCTGCGCTCCGCGTTCCGGAGTCCCCAAAGGGCTGTGCGAAACTAGCTCGATGGGCCTCGTCCTGATCTCGGCAGGGCTGTTCCTCGTCGCGGCCGGCGGCGTGCGCTCGTACGCCCTCGTGCGCGAGGCGCTCAGTCCTCTCGTCCACGACGGCGATCCGACACGAACGGCGATCGAGGCCACGCGCCCGATCCTCGAGCGACCGCGGGTCCGCCTGTTCGTGAAGCGAGTCGTGTTGTCGCTGCTGTGGCTCGTCGTCGCGACGTACGGCTTGTACCTGCTGGCGGTCGGCGGGACCCTCGTTTCGTGACCGCCGTGCGTCAGGCGACTCGACCAAAATTGCCGCGGTCGTCGGTCCTTGAGCGGTATGAGCCGGTCATCGGGATCGAGGTCCATTGCCAGCTCAGGACCGCGAGCAAGATGTTCTGCTCGTGCTCGACCGCGTATGACGGCGCGCCACCGAACACCCACACGTGTCCCGTCTGTCTCGGGCTGCCCGGCGCGCTGCCGACGATCAACCGCCGGGCAGTGGAGCATGTGCTCACGACCGGTCTCGCGATCGAAGCGACCTTCCCCGAAACGACGCGCTGGGAGCGGAAGAACTACTTCTATCCCGACCTGCCCAAGGGCTACCAGATCAGCCAGTACGCGATCCCGCTCGCCGCCGCCGGGCGCCTGACGTTCGAGACATCGGAGGGGGCGATCAGCGTCGGCATCACCCGCGCCCATCTCGAGGAAGACACCGCGAAGCTCATCCACTCCACGACGGCGGATGGACGGCGGGTCAGCCTGATCGACTTCAACCGGTCCGGTGCGCCGCTCATGGAGATTGTGACCGAGCCCGAGGTTCATTCCGCGGAAGCCGCCCGTCGCTACGCGGAGGAGCTGCAGCTGATGCTGCGCGCGATAGGGGTCAGCGATGCGGACATGGAGCGCGGGCAGATGCGGGTCGAGGCCAACGTGTCGCTCCGGCCTCGTGGTGCCAAGGAGTTCGGGACGCGCGTCGAGATCAAGAACATGAACTCGTTTCGGTCGGTGGAACGCGCGGTCGACCACGAGATCGAGCGACAGGCTGCCGCCCTGGACGCGGGCGAATCGCTCGTCCAGGAGACGCGTGGCTGGGACGACGGCCGCGGCGCGACGTACCGGATGCGCGTCAAGGAGACCTCCGACGACTACCGCTACTTCCCCGAGCCGGATCTCCCGCCGCTCCACGTGGAGGCGGCGTGGCTCCAGGAGCTGCGCGCAAGGCTGCCCGAGCTCCCGTCCGCTCGTCGCGCTCGCTACACGAGCGACCTGGTCCTGTCCGCGTACGACGCAGGGGTGATCGTGTCGGACCCGGCGATGTTGACCGCCTTCGAGGCGATTCTTGCCGTCGGCCCGCAGCTGCCTCCCAAGGAGGTCGCGAACCTGGTCACCGGCGACTACGGACGGGCGGCCAAGGAGATCGACCTCCGAACGCCGGCAGGTCTCGTCGGCTTGTCCGAAGCCGGCGAGCTCGCCGACCTCCTGCGCCGGATCCTCGATGGCGAGCTCTCGAGGGCGAACGCCAAGGAGGTCCTCGCGGAGCACATCGCGAAAGGAAGCTCCGTCGCTTCCATCGTCGATGCCAGAGGCTTCCGGCAGATCTCCGACGTATCGGCGCTCACTGCAACGGTCGACGAGGTCCTGGCGGCCAATCCTGCCGCGATGGCCGACTACCGGGCCGGCAAGCCGCAGGCGATCCGCTTCCTGGTCGGGCAGGTGATGAAGGCAACGCGCGGCCAGGCCAACGCCGCGGTCGTCCAGGCGGCGCTCCGCGAGCGCCTTGACGCTGCCGACCCGCACGGGGGCCACGCGTGACGGCCGTAAACCTGGTGCTGTGGGTGGCCGGGATCGCGCTCATCGTGGTCGGTTTCCAGCGGGCGCGCGGCCCCTGGGCGCGCTACCAGGAGCTGAAGGAGCAGGAGGCCAACGTGGCCCGCTACGAGGCGTGGCGCGGCGGTATCCGCGACGGCAACCCGACCGGGGCATCGGTCGCGATGGCGCTCCTTCGGCGGCAGTGGCAGATGGGCGCCGGCGTGGCCGTCGTCGGGGTTGTGCTCGTGCTTCTCGGGTTCGCCGTCCGCTGAAAGCCGGTCGCCCCCGC
>DASXSA010000085.1:0-2624 GCA_036506235.1 Candidatus Limnocylindrales bacterium
CAGGAAGACGCCGACGATCCAGTTCAGCTCGCGCGGGTACTTGTAGGCGCCGTACAGGAAGACCCGCGCCATGTGGAAGAAGAGCAGGATGATGAAGACGCTCGCGCCCCAGCGGTGCATGCCGCGCACCAGCCAGCCGAAATCGACGTCGTTCGTGATGTGCTGGATCGACGGATAAGCCTCGTCCGGGCTCGGCTTGTAGTACATCGCCAGGATTACGCCCGTGATCGCCTGGACGAGGAAGGCGGTCAGCGTCGCCGAACCGAGCGTGTGCGCCCAGCCGCTGTCGCTCGGAACCTTGCGGAAGAGGAAGTAGCGGAGGCCGCCGACGAGGCCCGACCGCTCCTCGAGCCAGTCGACCGGGTAGAGGACCATCGCCTCGATCTGCCGGCGGCGCTCCGACTTTGCCATCAGGCGCGGATCTCCGGAATCGGAAAGAGCCAGAACTCGGGGCCGGCGACGTGCTGCCCCGGCATGTGCAGCGGGTACTTCTTGATCCTGGCCGTCTTTCCCTCGCCCTTGACGTAGTCGACGCTGTAGGCGCTACCCAGGACCAGGCGGCCGTCGACGATCGAGTAGTTGTAACGGTCGAGCGCGCGGACGGGCGGCCCGGCGGTGCGGTTGCCCTCGGTGTCGTACTGGCCGCCGTGGCACGGGCAGCCGAAGCCTGCGGGCTTGACCGGGGTCTTCTTCAGGACCTCGTTCCCGCGCCTGTCCGTCTCGGTCTTCGCCTGGTTCTCCGCCACGGGGCCGTTCGGCTGGACGGGGCAGCCGAGGTGGGCGCAGCGGTTGGAGAGCATCGTGAAGCTCGGCTGGTTGACGAGCAGGCCGTTGTAGCGGATGTAGGCGGTACGCCGGGAGACCTCGCCCGCGTTCGGGTCCTCGACGAAGGTCGTGATCAGGAACTGCCCCTCCGGGAAGTCGGAGAGCGGGCCGAGGTCGACCGGTTCGAACTTCTGGCCCTCGACCGAGGAGGCGACGAGCATCCCGAGCGGCGGGATGGTGACGATGCCGCCGATCAGCGCGCCGAGGCCGAGCGTCGAGAACTCGAGGAACTTGCTGCGCGGGAACCGCTCGCCCGGGGCGGGCGGCGGAGCACCCGCGGGTCCGACGGTCGCGGGCGGCGCTGGGCCGGTCGCCGCAGCTGCAGGTGAAGGCGGCGGGGGCGGCTTCGCCGGACCTTCGCCCTTCGAGAGGTCGCGCACCCAGAGGAAGCCGAAGACGAGCGCGATCGCGCCGCCGACGGCGACCGCGGGCCAGCTGACGATCAGGCCGACGAGGAGGCACGCCAGGCCGATGGCGAATCCGACCGGCCACAGAGTCGGACGCGGAGGCTGAGGCTTATCGTCCCCTGACCGGGGCTCCACTTCGTAACGCCTCCTTCTCGCTTACCGAGAGGCATTCAAACGGTCGCCTGTGCGCGGTGTCAACGACGTAACACTTGGCGCAACGCGCCGGACTATGACGCATCTCGTGGGACCGGGCGGGCAAAACCGTATTCCCCCCAGCGGCGGTCGACCAATGCCTTGACCTCGTCGCTCATCACGATCTCCGGCGGCCAGTGGCGCGCGCCCTCCTCGCGGAGCTTGTGGGTCGCGTCGATGCCGATCTTCCCCCCGACGAACTGGGCTGCGGGCGCGTGGTCGAGGTGGTCGACCGGCCCCTCGGAGAGCAGGATGTCCCGCTTCGGGTCGACGTTCGCGGTCACGCGGAAGAAGACCTCATCGTAGTCGTGGACGTCGACGAAGTGGTCGACCACGACCACGCACTTGGTCAGGCTGAGCATCCCGAGGCCCCAGATCGCGTGCATGACCTTCTGCGCCTGGCCCGGGAACGTCTTGCGGATCGAGACGATCGCGCAGTTGTGGAACGCGCCCGCGACGGGCAGGTCGTAGTCGACGATCTCCGGGACCGACATCCGCACGGCCGGCAGGAAGATCCGCTCGGTCGCCTTTCCCAGCCAGGCGTCCTCCGCGGGCGGCTTCCCGACGACGATCGAGGCGTAGATCGGGTCGCGCCGCATCGTCATCGCAGTGAGATGGAACACGGGGAACGGCTCCGGCGCGGTGTAGTAGCCCGTGTGGTCGCCGAACGGCCCCTCGATGCCCTCGTCGCCCGCCTCGACGTAGCCCTCGAGGACGATCTCGGCGTTCGCCGGAACCTCGAGGTCGACCGTCTTGGCCTTGACGAGCTCGACCGCCTCTCCCCGCAGGAACCCCGCGACCATCAGCTCGTCGATGTGCTTCGGGAGCGGCGCGGACGCGCTGTAGGCGGTGACCGGATCGAGCCCGATCGCGACGGCAACGTCGAGCCGGCCGTCCGTGGCGAGGTAGTCCATCCGCCCGTCCTTGTGGATCTGCCAGTGCATGAAGGTCGTGCGGCCGTCGATCACCTGCATGCGGTACATGCCGACGTTGCGCGTCCCCGTGTGCGGGTCGTGCGTGATCACGGCCGGGAGCGTGATGAAGGGCGCCGGGTCGCCTGGCCAGCAGTGCTGGATCGGGAGCAGGTCGAGGTTCACGTCATCGCCGGTCAGGACGACATCGTGGTGCGCCGCGCTCCGCACCGTCTTCGGCCGAGAGTCCGCGATCGACTTCAGCTTCTTCAGGCCGCGCACCTTGTCG
>DASXSA010000086.1:0-16967 GCA_036506235.1 Candidatus Limnocylindrales bacterium
TGACCCGTCGGTGCCGGCGAACACGAAGCTGGCCCACCGCAAGGGCGAGATCGTGCGGATCGGCCGCGATGCCCGGGAACAACTGACGTCCGCCAACCTGCGCCTCGTCGTCTCGATCGCGAAGAAGTACATCGGCCGCGGAATGTCGTTCCTGGACCTCATCCAGGAAGGCAACATCGGCCTGATCCGGGCGGTCGAGAAGTTCGACTTCGAGAAGGGCTTCAAGTTCTCGACCTACGCGACGTGGTGGATCCGGCAGGCGATAACGCGGGCGATCGCGGATCAGGCCCGAACCATCCGCATCCCCGTCCACATGGTCGAGACCATCAACCGGTTGATCCGCGTGTCGCGTGGGCTCCTGCAGGAGCTCGGACGGGAGCCGACGGTCGAGGAGATCGCCGAGGCGATGTCCAAGGGCCAGGAGGTCCAGGTCACGCCCGAGAAGGTGCGCGAGATCATCAAGGTCTCGCAGGAACCGGTCTCGCTCGAGACGCCGATCGGCGAGGAGGAGGACTCTCACCTCGGCGACTTCATCGAGGATCGGGGCGCGCTCGCGCCGGCCGAGGCGGCGTCCCACCAGCTGCTGAAGGAGCAGGTCGAGGCGGTGCTGGACTCGCTGACCGGCCGCGAGCGGCGAGTCCTTCAGCTGCGGTTCGGGCTCGAGGACGGCCGCGCTCGCACGCTCGAGGAGGTCGGCAAGGAGTTCAACGTCACTCGCGAGCGGATCCGCCAGATCGAGGCAAAGGCGCTGCGGAAGCTGCGGCACCCGTCACGATCGCGCAAGCTCAAGGACTACCTGGAATAGGGCCTGCGGGGGTGCGGCGGGCAATCAGCGCGGCGAAAGAGATCCCGGCTCGCGACCCGTCGCGACTGGCTCGCCGGACGAGCTCCAGTCGCTGTACGAGCCCGGGTAGAGGAGGGGATCGGGCAGGCCCGCGACGCGCATCGCCAGCGCATTGTGGCAGGCAGTGATCCCGCTGCCACAGCTGGTGATCACCGAGCCCGGATCGTCGCCGATCCCGAGCCTCGCGAAGCGATCCCGCAGGACGTGGGGCGGGAGGAGCCGGGCGTCCGGGCCGATGTTCCCGGCGGACGGAGCGCTGAGGGCGGTCGGGATGTGGCCCGCGACCGGGTCGATCGGTTCGACCTCGCCGCGATAGCGCTCGCCGGCGCGGGCGTCGAGGATGGTCGCCCTGCCGAGGCTCGAGCGAACGGCGTCGCGATCGACGACCTTGAGCCATCGGTCGGCGAGGTGGAGGACGGCCGGCGGGTGGGTCGACGCGTTCGTCTCGGTGGGCAGCCCGAGGGCCGTCCAGCGCGCGTAGCCGCCGTCGAGGACCCGAACGGCCGGGTGACCGAGATCGTCGAGCATCCACCACAACCGGGCGGCGATCGACCCGCCACCGTCGTCGTAGGCCACCATCTCGTGCTCGTCCCCGAAGCCGAGGAGGGCGAGCGACGCAGCGAACCCCTTTGGCTCGGGCAAGGGATGCCGGCCGGCGCCCGGTGGTGCGGCGAGGACGGTCTCGATGTCGACGAAGACAGCGCCCGGTACGTGGCCGGCGGCGTACTCGTTCCGACCGCGATCGGGCTGACCCAGGTACCAGCGCACGTCGGCGACGCGGACGTGCGGGTCGTCGAGTCGGGCGGCGAGCTCCTCCGCGGAGATCAGGGGCGAGGCGGCCGGCATGCGAACCAGTATGACCGGCGCCTAAGATCGGTCGCGATGGCACGAGCATCGAGTGGCCGAAAGGGCGACGCCGGGCGAAAGAGCAGCGGGACCGAGCCCGGGGAGAAGGTCAGCGTCGAGTGGCTACGCGACCACCTGGACGACGCGAACGTGCGCGTGATCCACGTATCTCGGGACCGGCGGACCTACACGCGCTGGCACCTGCCGGGCGCGCCGCTCGCGGACCTCGAGGACGAGATCCTGCCGCGGGACGGAAATCCGCCCGACCGCGACCGAATCGCCGCGTCACTGCGACGGTGGCGCGTTGGCGAAGGGGACCGCATCGTTCTGTACGACGATCGTGGCGGCGACCGGTGGGCGATCGCCGCGGCGTCGCTGCTCCGCGCCCACGGCGTGCCGAAGGCTCGCGTGCACGTGCTCGGGGGCGGGCTGCCTGCCTGGCGAAAAGCCGGCGGCGCAACGACGGCCGAGCTTCCCGAGGTCGACCTGGCCGATGCCCTCCGCGCAGCGGTCGAGCTCGCCGGCGAACCCGACCAACGCGCTCTCGAGGAGTATCGAGCGGCAGCAGACGCGGTCGAAGGCGATTCCTGATCGACCCTCTGGTATCCTGCCCGCCGGTGCCGCGACGGCGCCCCCGACGTGGCGTGAGGCGATCGCGCCCGCGCCTCGCTCCGGCGTAGCTCAGTGGTAGAGCGGGCGGCTGTTAACCGCTTGGTCGTAGGTTCGAATCCTACCGCCGGAGCCACTCGTATACGGAACGGGGGGATCGCAGCCCGAGTCAAGCCGGATGGGCGCCCGCTCCATATCGACTGGCGGATCCAGACCGCCGGGCCCGAACGTGGCTGCCTGGTCTGTGTCGGCGCTTTCCGGCGCAGCGATGTCGCCCTGGATCGTGACGGCAAGCTCGACGATCCCGAGTACATCGCCGGCCTCTCGGATGCGGAGCCGGCTGCGCTCTCGCGCCGCAACGTATTCCCGTTCGGCATGAGCGTCGCGGCGCACGAGGTGCTCCAGATGGTGGGCCTCCTCACCGGACTCGAGCGCGTTGGAGGCATCGGCCCGCAGATGTACCACACCTACCCAGGGTGCATGGCGGTCCGCGAAGCCGCCTGCGAGGACGAGTGCGAGTATCGAGCCGTGACTGCCTCGGCAGCTGACCTGCGAGCAGGCCTCGTGGGCTAGCCGCGGGGTCCGGCGGCTAGGTCTGCCCCTGTCGGCGGCGGGCTTGCCGCATGCCCACCCGAGCGCGCTCGCGCATGCGTGCCTGAGTGCATCCCGGGTAGAAACGTTGGGCAGGGGATCGTCGCTCGACGGCCTGGTGGCAACGTGCGCATTCCACGAGAGCGACATGAAGCCACTCACGCGAGCGGGTCGGGTGGCGGAGCGGGATCTCGCTCGCGGCCGTTCCCGGCGCATTCAGTACGCGGCCAGCTCCGGCCCGATTCGAGGACCCTACGACCAATCCATTAACGGGCGCGGTCCAGAGAAGGGACCACTTCGGCGAGCGAACCTTGCGCCCAGGTGGTGTCGCCCGTCATCGGGCCGTCACGGTTGGTCGATACGGTGGCGCCGAGACTCGCGACGTTCCGCGAGGAGCTGGAGGTGATTGATGTCTCGCCTGCGCAAGCTCGTATCGGTTCTCGTCCTCAGCGGCGGCGCTGTCCTGGCCGGCGCGGCCCCCGTCTTCGCCAGCAACGTCTGCCCCGTTATCGGCGGCCCGGGTGACCCGCAGATCCACGGCACGCCGGCAGTCGTGCCCGACAAGAGCGGCAACCCGGCCCACGGCGCGGATCCGTCCGATCCGCATCCCGGCGACGCATTCTGGAACTGAGCCTTCCCGTACGTCGTGTGTGGGAGGGTCGGCAGCCCATCCATGTGCGGATCGCCCTGAACGGAGCGGATCGATGAACGTGCGCCAGCGGTCGTTCGTCGCGGTCATCATGCTCATGGCCCCGCTCGTGTCGGTCCACCCGACCTCCGCCAGCGCCGCCGACGCCCCGACGGGCAGCTGGACGGCGGCACAGAGCATGTCGGTTCCGCGTGGAAGCCTCTCCGCGACCCCGCTCGCGAGTGGGCGTGTCCTCATCGTCGGCGGCTCGGACGAGATCACGACCGAGCTGTATGACCCGCCCACCGGCGGATGGATCCCCGGCGGCACCCTGAGCGTCGCCCGCGGGCTTCACGTCGCCGTCCGTCTCGCCGACGGGCGCGTCCTCGTCGCCGGCGGCGCCGAGTACACCGCGACCGCCGAGTTGTACGACCCGGCGACGAACCGCTGGACGTCGACGGGCAACATGCACGTCGACCGGCTCGACGCAACCGGCACCCTGCTCCGCGACGGTCGCGTGCTCGTCGTGGGCGGCCTGGCGCTAACGGCACCGGTGTCCAGGCGAGCGCCGAGCTGTATGACCCGTCGACCGGCAACTGGAGCCTCACCGGCAGCCTCCGGACGCCCCGGCGGAACCACACGGCGACGCTGCTGCCCGACGGCAAGGTCCTGGTCGCGGGAGGCTCCAACTCGAGCGACTGGCTGCGGAGCGCTGAGCTCTACGACCCCGCTCGCGGACGCTGGTCGCGGGTTGCGCCGATGACGACCGCGCGCGAGCACGCGAGCGCGACCCTCCTCGGCAACGGCCGCGTACTTGTCGCCGGCGGCGGCAACCCAAGCGCACTCCTGTCGGCCGAGCTGTACGACCCCGCTGCTGGCAGGTGGAGTCCAACAGGCAGCATCAACAACTACGGTGGTACCGCCGTGCTCCTTCAGGATGGACGCGTGCTCGTGGCGTGCTGCGGCGTCGGCGACGTTTACTCACCTGCCACCGGCACCTGGATCTCGACGGGTCCGATGGTCTATCCCTATGCCGCTGCCGCCGCGGCCTTGCTTCCCAACGGCCAGGTCCTCTACGTCGGTGGCGGCAAGGTCAAATACTGCGGCCAGTACTCTTGCAGCGAGCCCATCGCCGACGCGGAGATGTATACGCCCGGTTGAGTGTCGTCAGTTCTCACGGGCGCGTCGCATCGCGGCGGGGCTTCTAGCGGCCCTGATCGCCTGGCGGCAATCAGCGCAGTGTCGCTGGATCGGCGACGTTCGCTCGACGACTTGGTGACCGCTTGCGCACTCGACCAGGGCGACCTTTAGCCACTCACGAGAGCGGCGGGACTTGGGAGGGAGATTTCGCTCGAGGTCTCGCCTCGGGAGCGCAGCAAGTGGCCGGCTCCCGCCCGACCTCACGACCCTACAGCCAATTCGTTAGCACCTGCCGGGCGAGCATGCCAACATGGTGATAGGCGCCGAAGCTGTTGCTGGGCTTCCGGCGGGAGGCCCTCAGGAGACCGGCGTCGCTTGACCGATGAGTCGTCGCAGCCGCATCCGTCTGATGAGCGTGGAACCGGAAACGACCCTCGACCCGCAGTTCAGCACCTCGGACGCGAAGCCGACGCCGTGGTCGGCCGCCACTGATGCGCTGCGTGACGCGAAGACGTACCTGCTGACGACCGTCCGGCCCGGTGGGCGCCCGCACCAGACCACCGTCGCCGGCATCTGGATGGACGGCGCCTTCCACTTCGCCACCGGACCGAGCGAGCGGAAGGCGCGGAACCTTGCGGCCGGCAACCGCAACGTCCTGGTGAGCGTGGCTACCCCAGCGTGGGAGGGCATCGACGTTGTCATCGAAGGCGAGGCTGCCCAGGTGACCGACCTCGACCGCCTCGGTCGCCTGGTCGAGGCGTATGCCATGAAGTACGACGATGTCTTCGGATTCCGCCTCGTTGACGGCCAGGTGCAGACGCGGGGCGCCGAGGACTCGCCCCTCTTCTTCGAGGTGCGGGCCAGGAAGGCATTTGGCTTCGGCAAGGGGACGAGCTTCAGCCAGACCCGCTGGCGCTTCAGCTAGGCCCTCCCATTACTGGCTCCGCATCAGCCGGCGTGGCGGCGATCCCTGGGAATGACACAGCTCGCACCCGAGCCCCCATCAAACGCGCATCGCCCTTCTGGAGCGGCCCACGTGTCCGCATGTCCTTCGCGCGGCCATGGCATGGCTGGTCCAGAGCCACCGGGCCTTGGTCGGGCGTGGTCAGGCACAGCTGTCCGAATCCTGTCGGGCGCCAATGCCACATTGGGCCTACGTTCGCCTGACCCGGCAGGCGAAGATCTCGCTCAGAACTTGCCGACTGCCTTCGGGACCGGTACGCGACGTAGCTACCGACGCTCCCCGCTCGCACGGCGTCTAGTTACGCGGACGCGCACGGAGAGTCGGCTACAGAATGGCGTCGTGGCCATCCCGTTGCTCGAAACCAAGCTCTACGTCCCCAGGCCGCGACGCAGTCTGGTCGTTCGTCCGAGACTCCACGAGCACCTGAGCCGAGGGGCCGAGTCGAAGCTGACGCTCGTCTCCGCGCCGGCCGGCTTCGGCAAGACGACGGTTCTGGCGGAGTGGCTGGCGGCCGTTCCGGCCGGTGGACCGTCGGCTGCGTGGCTCTCCCTCGACCCGGGCGACAACCAACCCGCGTCCTTCTGGACCTACGTGATTGGCGCGCTGCAGAGGGTAGCGCCAGCGGCTGGAGCTGCGGCGCTTGCGCTTCTTCAGGCGCCGCGGCCACCGCCGATCGAGACGGTCCTCACGTCGTTGCTCAACAAGCTCAACGCGATGTCGGACGACATCGTGCTGGTGCTCGACGACTACCACGTGGTCGACGCACCGGACATCCAGGACGGGATGGCGTTCCTGGTGGACCACCTGCCCTCGCAGCTGCACGTGGTGATCGCCAGCCGTGCCGACCCGGCGCTGCCGCTGCCTCGCTTGCGGGCGCGGGGCGAGCTCGCCGAGATCCGCGCGGCCGACCTGCGCTTCACGCCGGACGAGGCCGCCGCCTACCTCAACGAGGCGATGCGGCTGGGTCTCGCCGCGAGCGATGTCGCCGCGTTGGAGGCGCGCACCGAAGGGTGGATCGCTGCACTCCAGCTCGCGGCGCTCTCGATGCAGGGTCGCGACGACATGTCCGGCTTCATCGAGGGCTTCGCCGGGGACGATCGCTACATCGTCGACTACTTGGTCGAGGAGGTCCTGCAGCGTCAGCCCGAACCGGTCCGGAGCTTCCTGCTGCAAACCTCCATCCTGGACCGGCTGAGCGGCCCGCTGTGCGATGCCGTCACGGGCCAGGGTGGTGGCAAGGCCACGCTGGAGGCGCTCGATCGAGGGAACCTGTTCCTGGTCCCGCTCGACGACCGCCGCCAGTGGTATCGGTATCACCAGCTCTTCGCCGATGCCCTGCGGGCGCACCTTCTCGACGAGCAACCCGACGACGTCCCTGGGCTGCACCGGCGGGCGAGCGACTGGTACGCCCAGGCGGGCGAGCCGTCGGAGGCGATCCGCCACGCGCTGGCCGCCGAGGACTTCGGGCGCGCGGCGGGCCTGGTCGAGCTGGCGATCCCGGCCATGCGCCAGGCTCGACAGGAGGCCACCGCGCGCCTCTGGCTCGAGGCGCTCCCCGACGAACTGATCCGGGCCAGGCCCGTGCTGGGCGTCGGCTACGCCGGGGCTCTCCTGGTCAGCGGCCAGCTGGAGGGCGTTGAGGCACGGCTGCGGGACGCCGAGCGGTGGCTCGACACGACCGCAGACGCGCGTGAGGGACCGGACGCCCCATCGAATGGGATGGTCGTCGTCGACGACGAGCAATTTCGCCGTCTCCCAGGTGCGATCGCCATCTACCGCGCGGCACAAGCGCTGGCCCTCGGCGATGTGGCCGGGACGGTGACCCACGCCCGGCGGGCGCTCGACCTGGTCGCGGAGGACGATCATCTCGGGCGCGGGGCGGCGGCCGGCTTCCTCGGACTCACGTACTGGACGAGTGGGGAACTCGACGCAGCGCACCATTCCTGGGCCGACGCGATGGCGAGCCTGGAGAGGGCGGGCCACGTCTCCGACGCCATCGGCTGCGCCATCTCTCTGGCTGACATCGAGATTGCGCAGGGTCGTCTCGGCGAGGCGATGCGCACGTACGAACGGGGGTTGCAGCTCGCGACCGAACACGGCGCGCCCGTGTTGCGGGGCGCGGCCGACATGCATGTGGGCATGAGCGAGCTGTTCCGCGAGCGCGATGAACTGGAGGCCGCTTCGGAACACCTGCTGACGAGTCGGGAGCTGGGCGATGAGAACGGCCTGCCGCAGAACCCCTACCGGTCACGGGTCGCAGCGGCTCGGATTCGACAGGCCGAAGGAGACCTCGACGGGGCACTCGAGCTCCTCACTGAGGCCGAGCGGCTATACGTGGGCGACTACTCCCCGAATGTGCGCCCGATCGCGGCGCTGAAGGCCAGAGTGTGGATCGCTCAGGGAAAGCTCTCGGAGGCGCGGGGCTGGGCGCGCGAGCATGGCTTGTCGGCTGCCGACGACCTCACCTACGTGCGGGAGTTCGAGCACACCAGCCTGGCCGCCGTGCTCCTGGCGCAGGGAGTTCATGACGGTGCCGACCACACTATTGCTGATGCCGCCGATCTCACCGATCGCCTTCTGGCTGCAGCGGAGGACGGCGGGCGGCATGGAGCTGCAATCGAGATCCTGGTCGTGCAGGCGCTCGCTCGCCACGCTCGCGGCGACTTGGCCGGTGCGATGGCGTCGCTGAATCGCGCCGTGGTGCTGGCTGAGGCGGGGGGCTACGTCCGCGTCTTCATCGACGCAGGGCCGCGCATGGCGATGCTGCTGAAGCTGGCGGCCAAGCGACGGAACCCCCCCGGTTACGTGCGCCGACTCCTGGCCGCCGTTGTCACGGCCGAGGGACAACAACCGACCGGCGGACAGCCGCTGATCGAGCCGCTCAGCGAACGCGAGCTCGAGGTCCTTCGCCTCCTGCACAGCGATCTCGATGGCCCGGACATCGCTCGCGAGCTGTTGGTCTCCCTGAGCACGTTGCGGACGCACACCCAGAACATCTACACCAAGCTCGGGGTGAATAACCGCAGAGCCGCCGTCCGGCGCGCGGCCGAGCTCGACATGCTCTCGCGAAACCGGGACCGCCGGCCGACTGCATAGCGCTTCGGCTTTCCGCTCCCAGACCAGGTCCGCCACCGCGCCGCGGGTCTTCGGTCCCGACGACGAATCATCACGTCGATCATCACGTGTGCTGATGCGCGCTCATCACATCCGCCTCCACCTTGAGGGTCGAGCCGATCAACCCGGCATCGCCGGGCCGGACGGCCTCACGCAAGAGGAGCGGAATGAGCGAACGACCCACCCCCACATCCGACAGCCCCGAGGCCGGACGCTATGAGATCCGGCTCACCGGACA
Source organism: Candidatus Limnocylindrales bacterium (assembly GCA_036506235.1). Classification (GTDB taxonomy): domain Bacteria; phylum Chloroflexota; class Limnocylindria; order Limnocylindrales; family CSP1-4; genus CF-16. Next base: position 8,975 of record DASXSA010000086.1, read on the forward strand.
CCTCGACGCGCGCTGGGCAGCCTGGTTCGACGGTCTGACCGTCACCCACGAGAGCGAGGGAACCACGGTCCTCAGCGGTCCGATCGCCGACCAAGCCGCACTCCATGGCGTGATCCAGCGCGTTCGCGACCTGGGCCTGCCACTGATCTCGGTCACGCAGGTCGAGAGGGACCAACCTGACCCGCCCATCACCGACCCTCGATAGCTCATCAATCCACGAAAGGAAACCGACATGGTCACCACAGCAACGAAACGAGCCCCGATGGACTCGATGAGGAAGATCGCGCTCGTCGCGGGCGTCCTGTACCTGATCACCTTCATCAGCTCGATCCCGGCCGTCCTCCTGCTCGGCCCGGTGCTGAGCGACCCGAACTACATCGTCGGCGCCGGAGCCGACACCCAGGTGATCGGGGGCGCCTTCCTCGATCTCGTCAACGCCATCGCTTCCATCGGCACGGCGGTCGCCCTCTTCTCTGTCATCCGACGGCAGAACGAGGGGTTCGCCCTCGGGTTTGTCACGGCGCGCATGTTTGAAGCCGCCGTCATCGTCGTCGGGGTCGTAAGCATTCTTGCGGTCGTCACCCTGCGCCAGGCAGGTGCGACCGGAGCAGATGCGGCATCCCTGGTCACCACCGGCCGGGCGCTCGTCGCGATCCGCGATTGGACATTTCTGCTCGGACCCAGCCTCGTTCCAGGCGTGAGCGCCCTGCTGCTGGGCTACCTGATGTACCGGTCTCGACTCGTGCCACGCCTCATCCCCTCCCTGGGGCTCATCGGAGGCCCGCTGCTCATCTCGTCGGCCATCGGAACGATGTTCGGGGTCAACGACGCAGTCTCGGTGTGGTCAGGGGTCGCCCTCGTGCCGATCTTCTTGTGGGAGCTGTTCCTGGGCCTCTGGATGACCTTCAAGGGCTTCCAGCGATCGGCCCCGCTCATGGTTGCGGCCGCCGCCCAGGCGGCCAGCCCGGACGCGTCGGCAACGGCCGTCCCGTCACGCAGCTCCGTCGCGGCGACGGCAGGTGTGGCATGACCGCGGTCCGCGAGCAGACACCCCGGGACCCGCAGGCGAAGGAGGCGATGGAGATGCTGAAGGTCTCAAGGCAGGGCGCCTCACAACGTCAGGAAGGTGGCCCCGTGGTGGACCTCCGCGAGGAGCTCGACGGCTACACCGTGAGCTTCACGTCGCTCCTCGCGGACATCGACGCGACGCCCTTCATGAAGGGCTCACGGATGACCTGTCAGTGCCCGCATTGGGGCTACGTCTTCAAGGGCAGGATGACCGCTCGGTATCTCGACCGTGATGAGGTCTACCAGGCCGGCGACGCCTTCTACATCCCGCCCGGCCACATCCCGGTGGCGAACGAGCCCGGCACCGAGTTCGTCTGGTTCAGCCCGAGCGAAGCGTTGCGCACGGCCGAGGCGGTCATGGTCAAGAACATGCAGGCGATGCAGGACGGCTCAACGACCTAGGCGAGGAAGGCCGGTAGCCCGCCGCGGGCAGCCGGCCGTGCTGGCCGCCAACGCGGACAGCGCCCCTTGGAGCTTGTAGCCCGGCTTCGGCCGGGCTACAGACATTGAAGGGCCGTCGAAGCGTTCGAGTGCCCGGCACGGTAGCTAGAGGTGCCACACCGATCCCCGAGCCCGACCGTCGAGCCCATGAAAGCCGGGAGCGCCGTCGGCGCCAGAACCGACGATGACACCAATCCAGCCCGCTCAGGGAAGGGATTGCCGCATCAGGCGCTGCCCTCCTGCGCAGCTGTCCGAAATTCGCGACGTACGCCCCGAGTCATCGCTCCGGATGTGAGCGGCGTACGTTCTCTGCTGCGGCCTGTGAGGAGGGTCGCCCAGATCGGGTCGGTAAGGCACGTCGGAGCTTGGTTGCCCCATCGCGCAGGGCGACGAGGTCCGGGGGGTCGAGCGCGAGCAACTCTGGTGGTGCCGCGTACAGGCGGCCGAGCATCTCGTCACGCATGGCAAGGCCGGCCGGGGTCAGGGCCGCCAGCCGCAGGCGACGGTCCGACGGGTGGGCCCGCCGCTCCACGAACCCCTTGCGCTCCAGCCGGTTGACGATCCATGTTGCGGTCGAGGCGTCGCACGACCAGTCCTCGGCGAGCGAACTCATCGACCGCCCCCGCTCGGCGTCGAGGGCCGTCAGCGCCCGGCTGTCATTGACGGTCAGGCCGATATCTGCGAGGAGCCGAGTCCGCTCTCCCGCCGTCGCGCTGATGAAGTCGAGGATCGCCCGCCACGCCTCGGTCGCGAGGGCCACGCGGGCATCGGATCGTGTCACAGGCGACAGCGTACCGCGGCCGCCGATTTCGATGGAGTGCTCTAATCATTTGACGACTCCAAGGATGTTGGCCACACTCACGGCGTCACGACCCAGAGAAGTCGAGGAGACGCTCAAGTCAGGAGTAGACCATGGGACTGACCTACGCGGACATGTCGATGTCGCTCGACGGCTTCATCGCCGGGCCGAACGTGAGAGTCGGCAACGGGATGGGCGACGACGGCGATCGGTTGCACGACTGGATGTTCGCCGGCATGTCCGGAGCAGACGTCGAGTCGTTCCTGGCGGAGCGCTTGGCATCCACCGGGGCGTTCCTGATGGGCCGGACGATGCTCGACGTCGGCATCGGGCCGTGGGGCGACGAGCCGGTCTTCCGTGCGCCGGTGTTCGTCGTCACCCACCGCCCGGCCGAGCCGATCGTCAAGGCCGGCGGGACGACGTACATGTTCGTGACCGATGGACCGGACGCTGCCCTGCGCCTGGCCCGCCAGGCGGCCGGCGACCGGGACCTGTGCGTCTCGGGTGGCGCCGCCATGGTCCGGCACTACCTCCACGCCGGCGTGATCGACGAGCTGCGGCTGCATGTCGTGCCGATCCTGCTCGGCGGTGGCGTGCGTCTTTTCACCGACGCCGCGGATCGGTCCGTCGCCTTGACGGCGACGGGCAGCGTCGATGAGAACGGGGTGGCCCACCTCCAGTGCCGGGTCCGGACACCTTCTGTCGAGTCGCGCTAACCAGAGCAAGGAGCGACAACGATGAAGTTGACAGCCACGATGATGCTGAGCGTAGATGGCGTGCACGAGGGCCCCGGAGGCCCTCAGGAGAACCGACCCGGATTCGAGCGCGGTGGTTGGGTCGCGCCGTTCAACGACGAGGAGACCGGGCGGCAATTGATGGCGCTGCTCGAGCGCGCGGATGCGTTGCTCCTCGGACGCCGGACCTGGGAGATCTTCAAGGGGTACTGGCCGGACCACGACCAGGGCGACCCGGTCTCGCATGGCATCAACGTCCTGCCCAAGTACGTGCCCTCGACCACCCTCAGGGATCCGGGCTGGAACACCCACGTCATCGGGGGCGACGTCGAGGCGGCGATCCGGGAACTCAAGGCGGAGCCCGGGCGCGAGCTCCAGCTCCACGGCAGTGGCCAACTGTTCCGCTGGCTGCTCGAGCGCGACCTCGTCGACGAGCTGAACGTGCGGATCTACCCCGTCGTGGTGGGCGAGGGGCTTCGGCTCTTCCCGGAGCGGGGCCAGACGCATGCGCTGCAGCTGGTCGAGTCCCGGACAACGCCGTCGGGCGTGACGTTCCAGACCTACCGGCCGGCCGGCCGCGCGACCTTCGCGACCGCCGGCTGAGCGCGACCGATCTCGATGACGCAGCCGCGACGCACCATGCGAAGAACAATCCCCCGCAGCCTGCTGGCGTTCCTGATCGTCGAGGTCGCCGCGTTCGCAGGAGCCTCGCTCACCCACTCCGGCGTGCTCATGCAGGGCTACGAGCACACGCAGGCTGGCATCGCCGAAGCGGTGATCGCGGCCGCACTGGCCACCGCCATCGTGGTCGGGCTGCTACGCCCCGGGACTAGCCGTGTCCTCGGCCTCTCGGCTCAGGGCTTCGCCCTCCTGGGGACATCGGTGGGCGTGTTCTCGATGGTGCGCGGATTCGGGCCGCGCAGCGCGGCCGATCTGGCCTTTCATGTCGGGATTGCGACCATCCTCGTGGCCGGCTTGGTCGTGGCGTTCCGGCTGCCCGATCGCGATGAGACACGACCCGATGGCGCCCGATAATCAGCCTCGCGGGCAGACGTTGTCAGTGCGAATGAAGCGACAGCCCATCGAAGTCTTGCTGCGCGGGGACGACAGCGGCGGACGCCTGGCGCTGGTCGAGATGGATGTTCCCGCGACGTTCGCCGGACCACCGCTGCATGTGCATGAGTCGTGGGACGAGGGCTTCTACGTCCTCGAGGGCGAGCTCACCTTCCAGGTCGGCGAGGACGTCATGACGGTTGGGCCAGGGACCTTCGCGTTCGCCGCACGGGAGCTCCCGCACACGTTTGCGAACCTCAGCGGTCGGCAGGCGCGCATCCTGATCACGCTCACGCCAGCCGGGTTCGAACACTACCTCGAGACCGGCCGTCGACCACCTCGACGCACCCGTGCGGTTGGCCCGACGCTCGCGGCGAGCAGCGCGCGCGCCCCAGCGAGGAAGGAGCCATGAGGGAGCAGCCAGGGCATGGAGTCATGCCGAAATCCCGCCTTCTTCAAGACAAGGTCGTGCTCGTGACCGGTGCAAGCCGCGGGATCGGGGCCGCAGCAGCTCGCACCTTCTCGGCCGAGGGCGCGACGATCGTGCTTACGGCCCGAAACGCCGATGCCATCGAGAGACTGGCGGATACGATCGCCGGGACAGGTGGTGCGGCGCTGGCAGTGCCTGCCGACGTGACCGACCCAGCCTCCGTCGAACGGCTCGTCCAGGCAGCCGTGGACAAGTACAGTCGCCTGGATGCGGCCTTCAATAACGCGGGCGGCGGCCCGATGCCCCGGCCGCTGGCGGAGATTGCGGTTGCGGACTTCGAGTCGGCGCTGCGGGTGAACGTGCTGGGCATCTTCCTGTGCCTAAAGTACGAGATCGCTGCGATGCTCGCCGGTGGAGGTGGGTCAATCGTGAACACCTCCTCGACCGCGGGCCTGCGGGCAGTCCCGAGGATCGCCGGCTACGTGGCTTCGAAGCATGCGATTCTCGGGCTCACCAAGACTGCGGCGCTCGATTACGCGGCTTCGAACATCCGGGTCAACGCCATCGCCCCGGGGACGATCCTCACAGAACGGCTTCAGGAATTGGACGAGGGCCGTCGCGAGCAGATTTCGGGCCAGATCCCGATGGGCCGACTGGGCCGGCCCGAGGAAGTGGCGAAAGCCGGTGCCTGGCTGCTTTCCGACGAAGCGGCCTACGTTACAGGCGCAACGTTCGACATTGATGGCGGTCGCATGGCGGCCGGCGCGTAGGGTCAAGTGGCGGGATGTAGTCGGGGCGAGCCCTGGCTGAGAGCAGAATCTCACCGATGCTCGAGACCTTCGATCGCCAGCTGATTCCGACCGGCAGCAGTGACATCTACGTGGCTCGGGCGGGTGCCGGGCCACCGGTATTGCTCCTCCACGGATTTCCCGAGACGCACCTGATGTGGCACCGCGTAGCACCCAGGCTTGCGGACCGCTACACGGTCGTCTGCGCCGACCTGCGCGGCTATGGGTCGAGCAGCAAGCCACCCTCGAGGCCGGATCACGGGCCCTACGCGAAGGGCGAGTTGGCTGTCGACATGATCCGGGTCATGGAGGAGCTCGGATTCGCGCGGTTCGCCGTTGCCGGCCACGATCGGGGAGGGCGGGTGGCCTATCGTCTGGCCCTCGACCATCCTGACCGTGTCGAGCGCCTTGCGGTCCTCGACGTCATTCCGACCGTCGAGGCGTTCGACCGGGCCGACTCCCGTTTCGCACTCGGGTTCTGGCCGTGGACGCTTCTGGCCCAGCCAGATCCGCTCCCGGAGCGCCTCCTGGCCGGTGACCCGGAAGCCGTGGTCGAGAACGTCTTGCAGGAGTGGGGAACGGACCGCGCCGTCTTTTCCGACGAGAGCGTCGATTCCTACATCGCGGCGTTGCGCGATCCGTCGGCCATCCACGCCATCTGCGAGGAGTACCGGGCGGCCGCGACGATCGATCTCGAGCAGGATCGAGCGGACCGCGCCGCCGGTCGGCAGATCGACTGCCCCGTCCTCCTCCTGTGGGCCGCTGACGGCCCACTCGACACCTGGTACGAGGAGGCTGGTGGGCCGCTCAGTGTCTGGAGGACGTGGGCGCCGCGGGTTGATGGTCGAGCCGTAACGGGTGGGCACTTCTTCCCGGAGTCCAACCCCGACGACACCGTCGCCGCGTTGAGCGCGTTCCTGCAGGCTGACTCAGCTCCCTGATGCGTGACGAGGCCAGGTCCTCCGAGACCGATGCAGATGGGCAAATCGAGGCCAGCCTGCTGGCGACGAGTGCTCCTCCGCTCGGGGGCAGGTCGAGGGCGAGGATCGCGCTCTTGCAGCTCTCGCACGGCCTACTGCCTCCCGACTTCGGCGGCGCTTGAGCTCAGCCCGACAGTCGGTACAGTGCCGCTGCACTGGTGAACGGCGCTCGACGACTTGGTGGCAGCGCTGGCACTACGATCATCGCGTGCGCGAGATGGCCTCAAGCGCCTGACGGAGTGGCCCCTCGTCGACGAGCTGCTCGACCGGCTGCCCGCGGAAGGTCACGCTGTCTCGGCGTCCGGGAAGTCAGCCGGGTAGCACGAGCGTCTGCCGCCGCTTACCCTCGGGCTGCGCAGTGAAGTCGACTTTTCGAGTCGTAGAGCATCGGCTGTCACGGATCCTCGACTGGCGACCAATCAGGCGACGTTCACGGCAACGTCAGAAGGTCCTATCCGCGAAACGCTGACTCCAGCTCAAATGACGACGTAGCGAGGACGAGGCCGGACAAGGGAGGCAAGGAGGGCGATGGTTCCACCAGTCGAAAGGACTGGTTCGAATCTGCTGCGCGCGCGCCTAGCCGAACTCGTTGCAATCGAGCAGCTGATCGCGAATTCGCTCGATGGCTGGGCCGATCGCGTCGGTGAGCATCCTGAGGCAACGGCAATAGTCGACCGTCTGCGGACGATCTCGAGGTCATGGCAGCCGCTCGAGCCTGCGTTCGACGCGACACGGCCGGACCGCTCGGGCGGGCAGGCTCCCCTGTGCCTGGCGTCGCCGGGGTGTCCCCCGCGGCATCCGACGTCGTACGGCAAATCGGGCAGGTCGCTCTCGCGGCGACATTCGCCTGCGAAGCCGCCCATCAGACGGCTCGGCTTTCGGCTGACGGTGATACGTGCGACCTCGTGGAGGCCCGTCTCGGTGAATACGCCGCCACGCTCCTCGACACACGCCGCGCGCTGCCCCACATCGTGGCGCGGGAACTCCGTCGAGCTGGCGTGACTTGCGCCTGTCGATGCCCCATGTGCAGTATCGGGCTCTGCGGCTGCATCCGGGCCACTTCGGCGGCGACGGAGGTGGGGTGGGGCGGCGAAGAGCCAGCCCTCACCGAGGGGCTGGTCCTGCTAAGCCCACCGCGGCCGGGCAGCCAGCTTGCCGAGGCAGGGCTGGATGAGGGTGATCGCGTCCTCGCCGTGGATAGTGATCCTGTGGGCCGGAATGCGGATGCCCAGGCGGTGCTTCGACGTCACGAAGTCGGGGACGAAGTGCGACTCGACGTGGAGCGGCGTGACGGCGAGCGCATTGAGGTCACCGTGAGGCGGGTGGGCTGAGACGTCGACCGGCGCTTGCGCCAAGGGGTGATAGCAGACTCGAACGGGATAGCCGTCCCATCCGCAGCGGGGCAGGGGCCCTCATCCGGGGTTCGGCATCACGCGAGGACCTGCTGCTTACAGCCGCGGCGCCAGCGTGTGACTATGACAGCCCGCGGGCCGATCGATGGCACTCGGCATGGACTCCCACTTGCCGGTCTTGCATTCCGGTCGGCGCCGCCCACGGCTACGATCGCTGCAGACCCACGAGGACCAGATGCCGCTGTTTATGGATCGCCATGACGTACCCGGGGTTACGGCCGAACAGGTCGCCCAGGCGCATCTGGCCGACCTCGACATGGGTGCCAAGTTCGGCGTGCAGTTCCTCGC
>DASXSA010000087.1:0-9652 GCA_036506235.1 Candidatus Limnocylindrales bacterium
GGCGGCTTCCGGGGCGGCACAACCGTCGTGCAGCAGCTGCCGCTCATCGCGACACCGGAGAGGAACGAGCAGCCGTTCCTCGAGAAGTCGATAGGGTCAGGCTCGTCTGGCCCGGCTCGCGTCGGCCGTGACTCGGGCGGAGCCCCGGGCGGAGGCCCGGGCGGGGCCGGCGGCGGATTCGGCTCGACAACGCGCGGGTCCTCGAGCGGAGGCGCCGGCGGGAGCTCCCCGGGCTCAGGCGGAGCGGGCGGCGGGTTCTGACGACCCTCCGCTACACTCGGGCCATGGGTGCAGTCGAGACAATGGAGGACTTCTTCGAGCGGCTGAACACCGGTGACCGCGAGGGCGCGGTTTCGCTGATGTCGGAGGCCACCGAGATGCGGGTCCATGTTGGCGACAGCGTGCAAACCTACCGCGGCATCGAGCGTGTCGGCGGCTGGTTCCTGCGCGGCGACAAGGGTCTCAAGATGATCCCGGGCGAGGTTCGCGACACGGGCAATACCTACGAGGCGGACATCGTCGTGGTCCGGCCCGGCGCGCCTTCGCAGCACCTCGACGCGACGTTTCGGGTCGAGGCCGGCAAGATCACCTCGATCAACCTGGCGCCCCGTTAGACGTCGGAGCCTGGGCCCGCGAGCCGCCGGCTAGGGCGCCGTCGACGCTGATCCGGCCGGCGCCTGGCTGGCCCCCGGCGTCGGGATCGTGATCTCGTCGCCGATCTTGATCTTGTTCGGGTTCTTGATCTGGGGGTTCGCCTCGAGCAGCGCGTCCATCGTGACCTTGAACTTGCGACGGATTTTCTCGAGCGTGTCGCCCGACTGGATCACGTAGACCAGCGGCGTCGCGACCGGCTGCGGCGTGGGCGCGATCGAGGCGGAGGACTGTCCCGCGACCGACGCGCTCGGCTGGCCGCCGCCCGTCTGGGGGTTGTTCCCGACACCGAGCAGCGTGGGCAGGAAGAACAGCCCGATCGCCGCGACCACGAGGGCGATAGCCATGACCCCGGCGCGCGGCAGATTCGGCAGGTTCATCCGCGTCTTGAGGGTGGGATACGCCTCAAAGCGGCGCGGCTCCTCCCACGACGGTGTGGACGGGTCGACAGGCGGGCGCGACCGCCGGGTCTGGCTGACGCGCTGGCCGCGCCAACTTCGAGCGGGCGGATTTGCCCGCCGCTCGGCATCCGCGGCCCGGGCGAAATCCTGTTCAAAGCCGTCCCCTGCCTCGTTCGGCGTGGGCTCGCGGTCGGGGTCACCGGCTGCGAGCGATGCTGCCGCAGGAAGGGACTCCCCGGACGCCAACCGATCGGCCGCACTGCCGGCCAGTCCCGCGCCCGACCGCGACCGACCGGCAAGGAAGCGGGGCGGCTGGTCGCCCGGCGTCGCGCCGGCTGCCACTTCATCCGGCGACGCTCCAGCGGCCCCGGCGACGGCCGTGGCCGCAACGCCGGATCCAGCGACGCCAGCTCCCGCGACGCCAGGTCGCGCGACGTCACTCTCCGAGGGCTCCTCCTCTTCGAGCTCCTCCGCGTCGTCTCCCTGACCGTCCCGCCACGGCGGCGGAGCGGACCATTCGCGGGCGGGGTTGCGGCGCGGTATCTCCTCGGCGGGCGTTTCCTCGTCCGCGGCTTCGGCTACACCCTCGCGAGCGCGCGCCGCCTCGCGCCGCGCCCAATCCTGGAACGTCGGGCACACCGGGAAGGCGCTCGACAGGCAGTACGCTTCCTGATGCGCCAGCGCGCGCGGTGCTGGTCGAATCTCGGCGTAGCAGCGATGGCGGTGGTCGGGGCTGGCAGCACGCTCGTCGCGGTCGTCCTCGAATGCGACGAAGGGACAGGCGAGCGCGCCGTTGACGAGGGGCATGCCGCGTTCCGTCATCGCGCGGATGATACCCGTCGACTTCCAGCGAAACCGATCCGGAGACGAACGGCGTGCGGGAGCATCGAGCGTTTGACAGCCTCCGGTGACCCTCGGACACTTCGGCCATTGAGTCGCGACCGCCCCCAGCGGCACGAGCCACCACCTTCACTGCCCGAAGGGAGACCCATGTCCCGACTGACTGGCTGGTTGGCCCCGCGGACCACCGTTCGAGCCCACTGCGACCTGCCGTGCGGCGTCTACGACCCCGAGCAGGCCCGGATCGAGGCCGAGTCCTGCTACAAGATCGTCGAGAAGTACAACGGTAGCTCCGACAACACGTTCAAGGCGCGCGCCATCCACATCAAGGAGGAGCGCGCCGAGCTCGTGAAGCACCACCTCGACGTCCTGTGGCACGACTACTTCAAGCCGGACCACGCCGACAAGGTGCCGAACCTGCACGAGCTGTTCTGGAATGCGGCAAAGCAGGCGTCGAAGGTCAAGGCATCGACCGAACTGGCCGACGCCCAGAAGCTGCTCGACATGATCAACGAGGTCGACGCCGCCTGGAAGGCGACGGGCGGCCCCGAGAAGACGCGCGTCGCGGGCCGACCCGGCTGAGCGAGGCAACCGAACCGACACCCGGGCCGGCAGCTGACGACAACACCCCGCCGGTCAGCGAAGCAACGCCGGTCATCGAGCCTCGGCGTTCCTGGCGGGACGCAGCTTCGCGTTTCCGCGGCCCATGGCGAGTCGCCGTCATCGAGGCGAGCATGCTGCCGGCGATCGCGCCGGGCGACTGGCTCCTCGTCGATCCCCTGGTCCGGCGCTGGCCACGCCGCGGCTCGGTCGTCGTGTTCCGGGAGCCGGATGGCGACGAGCTGGCGATCAAGCGAGTCGAGGCCCGTCCCGGTGACACGATTCCCTTCGCACGGGGTTTCCTGACCCTCGGCGGCGACGAAGCCTGGCTCACGTCCGACGCGGATACGGCCGTGACGTCCTCCACGGGATTCGGGCCGCCGCGCGACTCGCGCCACTACGGCCCGGTGCCGATGGAACTACTCGTCGGGCGGGTCTGGTGGCGCTACGCGCCGCTGAGACGATTCGGGCGCGTAGGCGGGCGGGAACGCGCCGCCACCGCAGAGATTGAATCGGGCACGAGGTCGACCCATACGCTACTGGGAGTAGCGGGAGCACCGCCTCGATCAGACCCCGGCCGGCGTCTCCGCGGCAAGCGGTAGTCCCGCGGCGCGGCAGTCCTCAGCGAAACGCGCTTGCGCCTCAAAATCCGGCACCCACTTCGTCGGGAAGCAGATGACCCGGTCGAGGCCGAGCTCCGCGAACCGGCCCAGGTAGTCCACGCGCCGCTGGCCCGGCCTGCGAATGTCGTCGTCCTTCGTGTAGAGCGACACCCGCAGGGTCGCCGGGTCACGCGACTCCTCCTCGCACCGTTGCCGGATGACCGGTAGGAGGTCCGCGACCTCCTCGGGCGGCCGGAACACGAGATTCAGCTCGTCCGCGTAGCGCGCGGCCAGCCGGAATGTAACCCGCTGCCCGTTGCCGCCGACGATGATCGGGATCCGTGGCTTCTGGATGCCCTTCGGCTCATTGATCGCTCCATTGACCGACGCGTACTCGCCCCGGTACGTCGCCCGACCCGGCTCGAGCATCTGGCGGATGATCTCGAGGTGGTCCGCGAGCGCAGCGAGGCGCTCGCGCACCGGCGGAAAGCCGTAGCCGTACGCCAGCCACTCGTCTTCCTTCCAGCCGGCCCCGATCCCGAGCTCGAAGCGACCGCCCGAGATGACGTCGATCGTGGACGCCATCTTCGCCGTCACCCCGGGGTTCCGAAATCCCGTGCAGATGACCATATGGCCGAGGCGGACCCGTCGAGTCGCCATCGCCAGCGCGGCGAGGATCGTGAACGACTCGAAGGTGATCTCGTCGGTTGGGTCGGGGACGGTGTGGAAGTGGTCGAAGACCCAGGTCGATTCGAAGCCGAGGTCTTCGGCGTGGCGCGCGAGGTCGACCGTCCGCTGCCAGGCTTCGGCCGGATCCCAGCCGTCGTACTCGCCCTTCCAGCCCTGGGGGATCATGACGCCGACGTCCAATCGAACCTCCTTCTCCCCTCGGTGGAGGCATCGTACGTGAGCGGGCCGAACGTCGAGATCGACGCGGCGGTGTTCGTCGTCGATCCACTCGACGTCGCGATCGACGGGCCGACCGTCCTTCAGTCCCGGCGGCCTCGTAGACTCGGGCGATGACGACGACCTTCGATCCGACCGCTCCCCTGCCCGCCCCGCCCGACCCGTGGTGGAGCTCGACCCTGCCGTCGCCGCGGCCGGGCCCGCCCTTTCACATGACCGACATGATCGCGGCCGAACCCTGGCTGGCCCGACGGATCCTCGGCAAGCAGCTGACCGCGGATTCGCCGGCCGCGAGCCTGGCGGTGGCGGTTCGTGCGGCGGCGGCCGGGCGCGAGCCGATCGTCGTCACCGGCTGCGGGACCAGCGAGCACGCCGCGCTCGGGATCGCGGCGATGCTCGCGGAGGCACTCGGGGGACGGGCCGCGCGGCTCGTGGCGGCGGCCCAGGCGTTCGAGGAAGCCCTCGCACCGCAGCCCGACGGATTGCTCATCGCCGTCTCCCACGAGGGCGGCAGTGCCGCGACGAACGCCTCGATCGAAGCCGCGCGCGCAGCGGGAGCGCGGACCGCCTTGATCACGGCCGGCCCTGCCTCGCCGGGCGCGCAACTCGCCGATGTCGTCGTCACCACCGACGAGATGGACGAGGGCTGGTGCCACACCATCGGCTACGTTGCGCCGCTCGTGGCGGGGGTGGCCGTGGCCGCGCACGTGACCGGACGAACCATCGACCCCGACGCGGTCGGCGACCTCCTCGGCGCCGGTGGGTCCGACACGGCGTCGGCGGAAGCGATGGCCGCCGCCCTCGCGCAGGCGAAGCAGATCCTCGTGATCGCCTCGGGCGTCGACCGCGGTTCCGCGCGTGAGCTCGTCCTGAAAATCGAAGAAGGCTCGTGGGTCCCATCGGCGATGCGGGATCTGGAGACGTTCCTGCACGGCCACCTGCCCGCCACCGACGAGTCGACCGGTCTGGTGCTCATCCTGACCGAGCGCGACCACCGGGACGAGCGGGTCAAGCGGGCGCGCCAGGCCCTCGAGGCGGCCGGCATCGTCGGCATCCGAGTCGGAGCGATCCTGGCCGAGCCGGCGGCGGACGCGATCGCCCCCGACCTCACCCCGATTGGGAGGATGGTCGTTCCGGACGACACGAGCCTGCCCCAGTCGGTTGCCGGTCTTCTGGCCGGGGCGACCGCACTCCAGGTGTTGAGCGAACGGATCGCCCGCGCGCGCGGAACGAACCCCGATCCGATCCGACATGACGATCCCCGTTATGCGGCGGCAGCGGCGGCGATCGAGGGCTGAACCCGGACCGAAGCGCTAGACCCTGCCGACGAGCTCCCGCCCGAGCAACTCGATCATCTCGAGGTCCCAGGGCACGAAGTTCTGCAACATGATCCGCTCGACGCCGGTCGATGCGAACTTCGTGACGGTCTGGCGCGCCTCCTCGGGAGTCCCGAAGATCCAGCGCCCGCGCCGGGTTGCAAACCACTCGTCGCCCGCCTCGACCTCGAGTGCCTTCAACAAGGCGCTCTGACGCCGAGCGAGCTCATCGTCGTTCGAGCCCACGAGGACGCCGACCATCGCCGAACGGGTGATGCTCGCCGGCTCGCGTCCCACGGACCGACAGGCATCGTCGAGTTGCCGGTATTTGGCTGAGACGGAGTCCGGGCTCGCGGAGCTGAGGTTGAACTCATCCGCCCATTTCGCCGCGATGCGCATCGACCGTGGCGTTCCGCCGCCGCCGACGATGATCCGCGGACGGGCAGCTCCCGACACCGACCGCGGCCTGCCCGCCGCGTCGATCGGCTTCGCTCGGAAGAGGGCGTCCTCGATCGTGTAGTGGCGGCCGTGGAACGACCAGCCATCCGGCTCCGACCAGAGTCCGTGCAGGATTTCGAGCTGCTCCTCGAGCATGTCGGCCCGCTCGGCGATCGGCGGGAACGGGAAGCCGTAGCGCCGGTGCTCGCTGTCGTTCCAGCCGGCCCCAACGCCGACCTCGATGCGGCCGCCACTCATCTCGTCGACGGTCGTGACGACCTTCGCGAAGTTGCCCGGAAGGCGGAACGTCACCGGGGAGACGAGCGCGCCGAGATGAATGGTCGTCGTCTCGCGAGCCAGGCCCGCGAGAACCGCCCAGGCGTCGGTCGTCGGGTTGTCGTCCGGGCCCGGAAAGCTCTCGTAGTGGTCGGATCGGAAGAGCGCCTCGAAGCCGGCGGCTTCCGCCGTTCGGGCGATGTCGAGCTGCTGCTGGTAGCTCAGACCCTGCTGAGGCTCGATCATCAGCGCGAAGCGCATCGAATCCTCCCGTCGGCGTTGATCATTCGGTTGACAACATCATTCGGGCACGTAGAATAGTTCGCAGTGTTAGAACTATTCACACGGAGCGAACATCCCAATGACAGCCATCGGACGCCAGGGGGCGCCCGATCGTCAGGACTTGACGAGCCAGATCATCGCCGAATTCCGCGCGTTCATGCGCGAGGTCCGGTGTATGGGTAGCGACCGGATGCGACGCGGCGGCCTGAGCGGCGGCCACTTCCACCTCCTGTCGATGCTCGAGCGCCATGGCGAGATGCCGATCAGTCGGGTCGCCGATGCCCTCGACGTCTCCCTCTCGAATGCGAGCGGTCTGATTGATCGGCTCGAGGAGCGTGGCCTCGTCGAGCGGATCCGGGTTCCCGACGATCGGCGTGTCGTGCTCGTCAAGATCACGGCGCTCGGCCGCCAGACCCTCGGCGAAGTCGAGATCTTCAAGGACGAGCTGCTCGGTCGAATGCTCGGGGCGCTGGACGTCGATCAGTTGAAGCGGCTGGGTCGAGCGCTGCGGGACATCGAGGGCGCCGCCCGAACGGTCCTCGCCGACGACCCGACGTGGCTCGAACACTCCCAACTCCACAACCAGGGCCGTGACGTGCGTCACGACTCAACGATCCGTAACGAGGAAGCGGCATCTATCGAAGGAAGGGCTTGATGGACGAAGTCACCTTGGAGACCGGGGCTCGAGCCCCTTCGCTCGAGGAGGATCCGGCGCTCGGACTGCCTATCCGCGAGAAGCTCGAAATCCTCTTCGCGGTCATGCTCGGGTTGTTCCTGGGCGCGCTCGACCAGACGATCGTCGGTCCGGCGCTGCCCACCGTCGTCACCCAGCTGAACGGCAACGACCTCTACAACTGGGTCGTCATCAGCTACCTGTTGACCAGCACGATCAGCGTGCCGTTCTGGGGCAAGCTGTCGGACATCTACGGACGCAAGCCGCTGTTCATCATCGGCATCGTCTTCTTCCTGATCGGCTCCGCGCTCTCGGGCCTGTCGCAGGACATGAACCAGCTGATCCTCTTCCGAGGCCTGCAGGGCATCGGCGCCGGCGCCCTCTTCCCGATCGCGCTGGCGATCATCGGCGACCTGTTCTCACCGGCCGAGCGCGGCAAGTACCAGGGCCTCTTCGGCGCGGTGTTCGGCATCGCGTTCATCACCGGCCCGCTCGTTGGTGGCTGGCTGACCGAGCACGTCAGCTGGCACTGGATCTTCTACGTCAACATCCCCATCGGGATCATCTCGCTGTTCTTCATCTTCCGGCTCCTGCCGACCGTGAAGAACCCACGCGCGACCCGCAACTTCGACGTCCTCGGCGGTGTGATCTTCACGCTGGCGACGGGCGCTCTCCTCATCGGGCTTACCTACAAGGCCCTGACCGACCCGACGACGCACCAGCAGTACGACTGGACGGCGTGGCAGGTCGGTGGCCTGATCGTCGCCGGGCTCGTCGGCTATGTCGCCTTCATCTGGGCGGAGAGGCGGGCGAAGGAGCCGATCGTCCCGCTCAACCTGTTCCGGAACCGGACGTACGCGGCGTCCATGGTGTCGACGTTCTTCGCGGCCTTCGCGTTCTTCGGGGCGATCATCTTCCTGCCGCGCTGGTTCCAGATCGTCCAGGGTTTCAGCCCGACCAACTCCGGCCTGGCGGCGCTGCCGCTGGTCGGCGGCCTGATCGGCAGCTCGATCACCTCGGGCCTGGTCGTCGCCCGGACCGGCCGGTACAAGTGGCTGCTGGTCGGCGCGATCGCGATCATGGCGGTGGCGATGGCGCTGATGACCCAGCTCAGGTCGGACACGCCGATCCCGGTCGTCTGGCTGTGGATGTTCATCGCCGGCCTCGGCGTCGGCCCGACGTTCGCCGTCTTCACCCTCGTCGTGCAGAACGCCGTGCCGTTCAACATGCTCGGCGTGGCGACGTCGAACCTGACGTTCTTCCGCCAGATCGGCGGCACGGTCGCGCTGGCGATCGTGGGAACGGTCTTCGGAACGGCGTTCCAGCAGCACATCGTCCCGTCGATGACCGCCGCCGGCGTGCCGGCGCAGCTCGTCGCGGGGTTCCAGCAGGGCGTCGCGAGTGGCCAGGTCGACCTGAGCCAGCTCACCGGCACCGGTGACCTCGGCAAGACCATCCTGGCGAATGCGGGTCCCCTGGCACCGGTGATCCAGCCGTACATCGGCAATCTTGTGGCCGGCATCCACGACGCCTTCAGCCTCGCCGTCGCGTCCACGTTCTGGATCGGCGTCGGAGCGGCGATTGTCGCCGCGCTTGCCGCAGCGACGATGCAGGAGCTGACGCTCCGTCAGCAGACACCGGCCCAGGCTGCGGCTGCTGCCAGGGCCGAGGGCCGCACCTCGGACGGGAGCCGCCCGGCAGTTCCGGCCGCGGACTGACCCTTCGCTCCTCCTCCTCTGGTCGACCCCGGGCGGCATCGCCGCCCGGGGTCGGTCGCTTTTCGGGCGCTTTTCGGGCCGGCCGGCAAGATTTCGCTACGATCGGAGTGTGGAAGAGACCGCCGCCTCCTATCCGCCCAGGCTGACCGCCGCCGGCACGAGAGGCGCCGCCTTCGAGCGGCTCCTCGATGCGGCTGATCTGCCGCCTGGCTCGCTGACCCGGGTCACCCGGGGTGACCTCGACATCCTCCTCGCTCACACTCCGAGCGGCATCGTGGCCGTCGCCGACCGCTGCCCGCACATGTCGGCGCCGCTGTCCCTCGGCGTGCTGGACGGCTGCGTCGTCCAGTGCCCCCTCCACGAGGGTCGCTTCGACCTGTGCACGGGCGAGCCGGTCCAGATGCCGACGACCGGTGGTCTCGATCCCGACGGCACGTACCACCCAACCTGGTCACCCGCGGGCCGCGAGCCGAAGGTCGATCCGCCGGGTCTGAAGGCTGAGGCACGGCGGCTCACCCGCGTTCGCCGGTTCCGGTACTACCCGCTCCGCATCGTCGATGGGCGGATCGAGGTCGCGATCCCGGAGGACGCCGGCGCGTAACCGGGCGGGCCTCGTTAGCGGATCTCGTCCTCCTCGGGTGGCGGGTCCGCACGCTCGGCGGCTGCGGCGTATTCGCGCACGATCGCCACGGCCTCGCCGGGATCGTCGGTCAGCTTGAGCAGCTCGACGTCGTGGGCGGTGATCGCTCCGGCCGGCAACTGGACCTCACGCATCCACTTTATGAGACCCTCCCAGTAGCGGGTCCCGATCATGATCACCGGGAAGTCGCGGACCTTGCCGGTCTGGATGAGCGTGAGCGCCTCGAACAACTCATCGAGCGTGCCGAAGCCGCCGGGCAGGATGATGAAGGCGTCGGCGTACTTCACGAACATCGTCTTGCGGGCAAAG